>DATLLM010000445.1:0-11019 GCA_035537855.1 Chloroflexota bacterium
ACGTGGTGCTGACCGAAGAGGTCTGTTCCGTCTGCCTGGCCGCGTGCCGGACGCTCTCAGACGGGGCGCTCACGGGACCGGCCGACGTCGGCGGACGGGAGGTGCCGCTGGTCTCGCTGACCGCCCGGCGTCTCGAAGACGTCCTGGCCCCGGTGGCGCCGGTGGCGACCCTGCTCGGCCAGGCGGAGCGCGGCCAGCGCCTGCTGCACGTCCGCGGCGCCCGCTTGCTGGCCCTGAGCATGCACGTCGCCCGCTACCTCGTCCGCGTCGGCGGCCGGCGGCCGGAAGTCGCCCTCGTCCGGGTCACGCCGCGGGGAGACCTGGTCGCGCCCGGCCGCTGGTATCCGGACCTGCTCGACGCCGGCGGCGGCGTCCCCCGGCTGGTGGCCGCCGGGGCGGAAGACGCCCCGCTGACGCCCGCCGCCCTTCAGGCGGCGGCGCTCGACCTGCTGATCGTCGGCGCTGAGGGGCCGGACGGACTGGAGCGGGCGCTGGCAGCCGCCCGCTCCCTCGGCGGGGCCGCCGGCGAACGCTGGGCCTTGAAGCTGGACGGGCTCTTCACTCGTCCCGCCCCGCACCTGGTGGACGCCGTCGAGGTGCTCTTGCGGATGGTCTTCCCGGCCGCGCTCGGCGCCAACGGGACGCCACCGCCGCCGGAGCGGGCCCTGAGGCTCTGAGCCCGCCCTTGGGCTGTGCCCCGTCCCGATGCGTGGCGCCTCCGGCCCAGCGCGCCGCGCCGGGCGTCAGCGGATCGGTGGCGCTCCGGGCCGCTACGGGTTGCTCGCTTCGAGCGCCGCGATCTCGCCGTCGATGCGGCTGAGGTCCTCGTACTGCTCGTTGCTCAGCTTGTAGCAGCGATCGATGTACAGCTCGGCCAGACGCCGCCCGATGTCCCCCGGGCGGGTCGCCCCGGCGAGGAACTCGTCCACCCGGTACTTCTCGGGCAGGTACCGGCCCAGGCGCTTGACCTGATCGACCGCCTCGCGGGTGAGGCGCTCGTCACCGCCGTCGACGGCGTAGCGCAGCTGGCCGGTCAGCTTGGCCAGCTCGCCGATCCGGCCCCGCTCGTCGAGGAACATCCAGCGCAGGGACTCCTCGTCCGACTCGGACACCTCCGGTTCGGCCGGCGCGGCCGGCGCCTTCAGGGCGCTCGCGGCCGACTCGTAGCGGGCGGCGTAGTCCCGCGAGGCCTCGTGGGTGGCCACCATCAGGCGCTCCGGATCGGACTCGACCACGCCCCCGTCGAGCAGGTCGTCGCCCCGGTGCTCGGCCAGCCGGCGCAGGGCGTTCAGGTCGCCGGCGGACTCGGGGATGGGCGGCAGCGCGGTGGCGTCCACCGACTGCACCGCCGCCGGCATCCGGGCGGCGAAGGCCGGCGGGATGTACTTGGCCGGGTTGATGGCGATGGGCAGGACGACGATGTAGGTGGCGAGCAGCTCGTCGCCGCCGCCGGAAACGCGGAAATAGACCAGGGCGTGGCCCCGCGGGTGCTCCGGGTCGCCGAGCTCGAATCGGGCGGCCATGATTCTCTCGCTCGCTCTCTGTTGGTATTCTAGTCCAGTGGCGACGGATCTGAAGGAACAGCTGACGGTCGATCTGCGGACGGCGATGAAGGCGCACGACGAGCGCCGCGTCTCGGCCATCCGGATGCTCCGAGCGGCGTTCGGCAACCTGGAGATCTCCCGCACCGACCGCAAGAACCCCCAGTACGGCAAGCCGGTCACCGAGGCCGATCTGCTGGCCACGGTGCAGAAGGAGGCGAGCCAGCGCCGCGAAGCGCTGCAGTTCGCCGAGCAGGCCGGCCGTACGGATCTGGCCGAGAAGGAGCGGGCCGAGCTGGCGGTGGTCGAGGCTTATCTCCCCCGTCTGCTCTCGCGCGAAGAGATCGTGGCCGAGGTCGAGCCGATCGTCGCCGAGCACGGGCCGAACTTCCGCGCCGTGATGCCCCTCGCCGCCCAGAAGCTGCGCGGACGGGCGGACGGGCGGCAGGTCAACGAGGTCGTGCGCGAGCTCACCGGAGCCTAACCGGCGGCGCCGTCCCGGGCCGGCCCGGCGACGACCCGTACCGTCTCCTCGTACGGCGGCAGGTGGCGCGCGGCCGCGGCGTTCACGCTGTCCAGGGTCAGCCCCTCGACGATGCCCGGGTAGCGGTCGATGTAGTCGAGCCCCAAACCGAAGAACTCGATGTCCTGAATCACGCCGGCGACGCCGTCGTTCGTCTCCAGCTGGAGCACGAGCGTGCCCGTGCTGTAGCGTTGCCCCCGCTCCAGCTCGGCGGCGGTGACGCCTCCGGCGCGCAGGCGCTCCAGCTCCTCCTGAATCCCTCTGAACGCGGCGTCGACGTTGGCCGGATTCACGCCCGCCCGCACCGCCCAGGGGCCGGCGCCGACCCCGGCGTCCAGCTCGCTGTAGACGGAGTAGGCCAGGCCCTTCTCCTCCCGCACCGTGTCCCCCAGGCGCCCCATCATCCCCAGCCGGCCGAAGATCAGGTTGGCCATCCGCAGGGCGTGGTAGTCCGGGTCGCTGCGCCGGATCGCCGGCCGGCCGAGCACCAGATCGCTCTGCGTCTTGCCGGCCAGGGCGACCTCGAAGAGGCCCGGCACCGGCGGTGGCGACTCGGGCACCGCCCCGTCGACGCCCCGCACCTGACGCCCGTTCCAGTCGCCGAGCGCCGCCTCCAGCCGGGCGATCAGGTCGTCGAACGCCACGTCGCCGGCCACCACAAGATAGGCCCCCGCCGGGCCGTAGTTGTCCGCGTGGAAGGCGCCCAGATCGCTCGCCCGCAGGCGGTCGACCGTCTGCTGGTAGCCGTGCGAGCGCAGCCGGTAGGGGTGCCCCTCGGCGTAGACGTGCTCCCGGAAGGTGCGGTCGGCGACCGAGCCGGTGTCGTCGTCCGCCTGGCGCAGCCCGGTCAGGACCTGAGCCCGGAGCTGCTCGATCTCCGCCTCCGGGAATACGGGGTGGCGCAGCACGTCCGCCACCAGCTCGATGGCCAGGTCCAGGTCCTCGCGCAGGCAGCGCGCGGAGACCCCGGCGACGTGCCGTCCGGCGCTGGCGCCGAGGCTCATCCCGGCGCTGTCGATCGTCTCGTTGATCTCGGCGAAGCTGCGCGATTGCGTGCCCCGGGTGAGGCCGGAGGCGGTCAGCGTGGCCAGACCGGCCCGCTCGACGTCGTCCAGGATCGAGCCGGCGCGGAGGGAGAGGCGCAGCACCACCGTGGGGTGGCTGCGGTTCTCGCTGACCAGGACGGCGATCCCGTTGGAGAGCGTCGCCCGGCGAATCTCCAGGCGCGAGCGGCGGCGCGCCGTCCCGTCCGTCGTGGCGTCCGTCATCGGGCGGTCCTCGTCGGCAGGAACCAGCCGACGGTGCGGTTCGATTCGGTCAGGTACTGCGCCGCGACTCGCACCACGTCCTCCGGCCGCACCCGATCGAGCTCGTCGAGGTAGGTCTCGAAGTTGCGCCAGCTCCCGGCCAGCTCGTACTGGCCGAGGTAGCGGGCCTGGCTGCTGACCCCCTCGGTGGAGAAGACGTGGCCGGCGCGCAGCTGCCGGCGCACCTTGGCCAGCTCCGCCTCGGGGAGCCCGTCGTCGATCAGGCGCTGCACCTCGGCGAAGGCCGCCGCTTCCAGGCGCTCCGGCTCCACCTCGGGGCGGGCGGTGGCGCTGATCCGGAACAGGTAAGGGTCGTGGGTCATGGCGCTGCCCGCGCCGGCGTTGCTCGCCAGCCCGCCCACCACCAGGGACTTGTACAGGCGCGAGGAGCGGCCGGCGCTGAGCACGCTCCCCAGGAGCCAGAGGGCCAGCGTGTCCGGGTGGGTCGCCCCCGGCACGTGGTAGGCGATGCTCAGCTGCGGCACCGGCCCGGGGCGGCGCACGGTGACCCGGCGCTCGCCCTCCTGCGGCGGCTCGACCACGCGCACCGGCGGCGGCTCCTCCCCCCGCGGGATGGCCCCGAACTCCCGGTCGACCAGCTCGAGCAGGTCGCCCGTGTCGAAGTCGCCGACGGCGACGGCGACGGCGTTGTTCGGGGCGTAGTAGCGCTTGAAGTGGCGCCACAGGTCCTCCCGGCTGATCGCCTGCAGGTCGGACTTGAAGCCGACCACCGGCTGACCGTAGGGGTGGGCCTTGAAGGCCGCCGCCGTCAGCTCCTCGCCGAGGTAGAAGCCGGGGTGATTCTCGTTGCCCTCGCGCTCCGAGATGATCACCCCGCGCTCGCTCGCCACCTCGTCCGGCTTGAAGAGCGAGCCTCCCATGCGGTCGGCCTCGATCGCCACGGCGACGGCGGCGTGCTCGCTCGGCATCGTCTCGTAGTAGGCGGTGTAGTCCAGCCAGGTGAACCCGTTGCGCGTACCGCCGTGCATCGCCACCTGACGGTCGGCCTCGCCTTTGGGGAAGCGGGGCGTCCCTTTGAACACCATGTGCTCCGACCAGTGGCTGATCCCGGTGATTCCGGGGACCTCGTTGCGGCTGCCGACGCGGTACCAGACCCAGAAGCTGATGATGGGGGCCAGGCGGGCCTCGCGGGTCAGGACGGTCAAGCCGTTGGCCAGCTGATGCTCCTGCACAGGCTCTCGATTCATCTCTTCTTCATTGTAGGTGACGTCCGGAAGTCGCCTCCGGCCGCGAATCGCGCCGGGGACGTCCGGACGCCGTCCCGGGGCGCGAAACGCGCCCCCGGTCCGGGGCGCGCCCGGTTGGGTGGGATTCTTTACCCAGGGTTAACGGCAACCCCGGGACGCGTCGGATAGTGTTCTCCCAGGCTCCCGATGCGATTCCTCCTGATCCCCCGCTCGCTCGCCGCGCTGCTCTTTCTGCTCTCCGTGCTCTTCACCTGCGTCCTGGCCCCCGTCGGCGCGCGGGGGCTCGCGGCGGACGACGTCGCCCGGGCGGACGACGTCGCCGGCCCCCTGCTCCTGGAGGGGACGCTGAGCGAGTACTTCATCTATCTGCCCCAGCCGTCCGGCCCCGCCGGCACCGTGCGCTTCGTCGTCCAGAACATCGGCCAGCGGCGCCACAACCTGCGCGTCGTCGGCAACGGCGTTGACCGGGCGACCCCGGACCTGCGCCCGGGCCAGTCGGGGGAGGTTGAGGTGTTCTTCGCCGATCCCGGTCCCTACACCGTCTACTGCGACCTCGCCGATCACGCCGACCGCGGGATGACCACCGCCTTCGTCGCCGAGGACCCCTTTACCCAGCCTTAACCCGCTCGCACCCGCCGGCTCGCCGGCGACTCCGGAAAGGGCAGCCAGGGCACCGACCGATGGAACGCAAGCGTGGCACACCGCCGATCGCTCGTCTGCTCGGCCCCGCCGGGGCGCTCGCGGCGGGCGTCGCCGCCCTGCGCGCGGCCATCGCCGGCGCGGCGGACGCCCGCAACGGGCAGCGCCCCCCGCTCAGCTCGGACCGGGACAAGGTGGCCCACCTGCTGCGCCGGGCCGGATTCGGCTACTCCGTCGCCGACCTGGACGCCTACACCAGGCTCGGCGTGCCGGGGGCGGTCGACGCCCTGCTGAACTACGAGCAGGTGGACGACAGCGCCCTCGAAGCGCGCCTGGCCGGGCTCGACCTCAAGCTGCGCAGCACGCTCGATCCGGAGGTGCGCTACAACCTGGGCGACATGCAGCGGGAGTGGCTGCTGCGGATGATCTACACCCGCCGGCCGCTGCAAGAGAAGATGACCCTGTTCTGGCACGGCCTGCTGGTCAGCGGATCGGGAAAGGTGGGCCAGATCCAGCCCAAGGCCGACCTGCCCTCCCCCCCCAACCTGATGCTCGACCAGATCGCCTACTACCGCAGCCACGCCCTGGACGATCTGGGCTCCATCCTCAAGGCCGTCGCCCGCGACCCGGCGATGGTCACCTACCTGGACAGCAACACCAACCGCAAGGGCAAGCCGAACGAGAACTTCGGGCGCGAGCTGCTCGAGCTGTTCACCCTGGGGGTGACCGGGCCGGACGGCAAGCCGAACTACACCGAGGACGACGTGCGCGAGGTGGCCCGGGCCTTCACCGGCTTCGGCCTCGACCAGGGCAGGTTCGTCTTCCGCCCGGCGCAGCACGACGCCGGGCCGAAGACCGTCTTCGGCAAGACCGGCCCGTTCGGCGGCGACGACGTCATCGACCTGATTCTGGCCCACCCCGGCAGCGCGCCTTACATCTGCCGGCGCCTCTTCGCCTTCTTCGCCTACCCGGATCCCGAGCCGGACGTGCTCACCGGGCTGGTGCAGTCGCTCCGCGGCAGCAACGGCAGCATCCGGGCGGTGATGCGCACCCTGCTCACCTCGCGCGCCTTCTACTCGGAGAAGGCCTACCGGGCGACGGCCAAGTCGCCGGCCGAGTACGTCGCCGGGATGGCCCGCGCGCTCGAGCTCCAGACCGACGCCTTCAACTTCCAGGGCAGCGTGCAGCGCATGTCCCAGACCCTGTTCAACCCGCCGAACGTCTCCGGCTGGCCGGGGGGCGCCGCCTGGTTCAACAGCACCACCTGGCTGGAGCGAGTCAACCGGGCCAACTCGGTGCTCGGCATCCGCAAGGACGATCACACCCAGCCGGTGGCCCTGCTGACGTTCGTCCAGCGGCACGGGCTGGACACGGCCGAGCGGGCGGTGGACTTCTTCCTCGACCTGCTCGTCGACGGTCAGGTGCGCCCGCAGCAGCGCCAGGTCCTGGTGGACTACGTCAACGAAGGGAGCCTCTGGAAGGGGGCGCCGGCCAGGGAGTCGGAGCCGGCGGTCGATCGCAAGCTGCGGGGCCTGGTCTACCTGATCCTGGCCTCGCCCGAGTACCAGCTGGCCTGACGCCGGCCGGCCTCCGGCCGCGGACCCCGGACTCCGGCCGGTAGACGCAGAGAAGGAGCTCCAGCCCCATGTCCATGCTCTCCCGCCGCATCTTCATCCAGGACGGCTTCAAGGTGGTCTCGCTCGGCCTGGCGATGCCCCACATCTTCACCCGCGCCGTGCAGGCGGCCGGCCAGGAGGCGGGCCGGGACGACAGCGCCGTGTTCTCCCCGGAGACGGTCTCGAACGACCCCTTCGCCGACCGCACCCTGATCGTCGTCCAGATGGCCGGGGGCAACGACGGGCTGAACACCGTCATCCCCTACGCGGACGGCGCCTACTACTCGCAGCGCAAGAATCTGGGCATCCCCGAGGCGGAGGTGCTCAAGCTGGACGACCGCTTCGGTCTGCACCCGGCCATGGGCGGCTTCAAGGGCCTCTGGGACGCGGGCAACCTGGCCGTCGTCCACGGCGTCGGCTATCCCAACCCCAGCTTCTCCCACTTCAAGGCGATGGACATCTGGCAGACGGCCAACCCGGAGGGGAGGGCCGACGAGGGCTGGCTGGCCAAGCTGGTCAAGGGCTCGGTCGACCGCCGTGGCCACCCCTTCGCCGGATTCGCCGCCGGCAGCACGCTGCCCCCGGCGCTGATGTCGCCGGACGTCTCGGTGCCCGCCGTCGACAACGCCAACACGTTCAAGCTGCTCCCCGATCCGCGCTACGCCGTCGACGCCCCCGCCCGCCAGAAGGCCCTCGTCCAGCTCTACAGCGGCTACGCCGGCGGCGACCCCTTCGCCAGGGTCTTGCAGAGCACCCAGGACGGCACCATCGGCAGCATCGATCAGCTCCAGAGAGCCCACGTGGCCTACAAGCCGGCGGTCGAGTACCCCAAGGACGGCTTCGGCGCCGGCCTGAGACTGCTCTCCGAGACGATCACCGGCGACCTGGGGGTCAAGGTGGGCTACATCACCATCGGGGGCTTCGACACCCACTCCAACCAGAAGCCGAACCAGGCCCGGCTGCTGCAGTCCCTCTCGGACGGACTCAAGGCCTTCTGGGACGACCTGGTCGCCCAGGGCAAAGCGGACAAGGTGTTGATCATGTCCTGGAGCGAGTTCGGGCGCCGGGTGGGCGAGAACGGCTCGAACGGCACCGACCACGGGACGGTCGTGCCCCAGTTCATCATCGGCAACGGGATCAAGGGCGGGCACTGGGGTGACCCGGTCAGCCTGACCGACCTCGCCAGCGGCAACCTCAAGTTCACCACCGACTTCCGCTCCGTCTACAGCACGGTGATGGACGGCTGGCTCGGCGCCCCGGCGGAGAAGCTGCTCGGGGCCCGTTACCCCACCCTGGGCTTCATCGGCTCCGGGCAGGCCGCCTGAGCTGAGCGCCCGCCTCGAGCCGTCCGGGGGCGCCGCCGGGCGCGGCGGCCCCCTCCGGGGCTTCCGGCGCGGAGCCCCCGGCGCCGTTCGGGGGGCCACCGTTCGCCGCCGATGCACCGGGGTTATACTCCGATTCGGAGGCGGCAACTTGGGGGGCCTTTATGCCGTGGCGCACGGGGCTGAAGATGCCTTCAGCAGCGGCGCCGTTTTCATCCGTCCGCAGGAATGGACGGACACGCTCTCGCGGTCGTACCGCATCTCTTCCCGGCAGGCCGGCCAGCTGCTGCAAGCGGCGGCGGACGAGTGCCTCGCCCGGGGCGAGACGCGTGACCTGCTCGGCATCTGGGACCGCGCCTGCCAGGCCTGCGACCGCTACATCGCCCGCCGGGAGTTCGCCGTCGGCATCATGCTCGGCTACTACCGCTGGCGCACCCGCTCGGACGGCTCCGAGGAGTTGGCCCCGACCGCGCTCGCCCAGGCCGCCGGGCTCTCCCGCATCTCCCAGGATATCGACGCCGCCATCGACGCCGCGTTCGACGCCGAGACCGACATCGAGATCGAGCCGGACGCCTGGGCCGAGTGAGGCCCGCCGCGTCGCCCGCGTCGCAGGCCTGAGCGCTGACGGACCGATGGACGGAGGCCCCAGCGCGCGACGGCGCCACGACCAGGTCCTGGCCGACGTCGCCCGCTTCGCCGGCTCGTCGCTCGAGCTCGAGGAGGTCCTGGAGCGCATCGTCGAGGGCGCCGCCGCCCTCACCGGCGCCGACCGGGCCAGCATCCTGCTCATCGACCGCAGCGGTCGCCGCCTGCTGCCCTCCGCCTTGTGGGGCATGGACGCCGCCTTCACCGCGGACTGGAAGACGCGCCCCATCTGGCTCGAGCGGGAGCCGCTCAGTCGCGAGGCCCTCGCCACCGGCACCACCGTGACCGTAGTCGACGCGGCCGCCGATCCGCGCACGGACAAGGAGTCGGTCGCCTTCTTCGGCGACCAGAGCATCCTGGTCGCCCCCCTCTCCCGCCGCGGCCGGCAGCTCGGCACCCTGTTCCTGAATCACGTCCGCGAGCGCTACGCCTTCACCCCGGACGACCTGGAAACCACCGCGGTCATCGCCAGCCAGGCGGCGATCGCCATCGACAACGCCCGGCTCTACGGCGACACCCGGCGCCAGGCGGAGCAGCTGCAGCGGTCCTTCCGCTACGCCGGCGAGGCCCTCGCCGCCGGCGTCGACCTGCAGAGCACGCTGCAGTTCATGGTGCAGCTCGCCGTCGAGACCGCCGGCGCCGGCGGTGGCTCGCTGCACCTCCTGGACGAGGGCGGGCGCAGCACCTACCTGGTGGTCTCCACCGGCGACGCCCCGGCGGCCGGCATCGAGCACCAGGAGTTCCCGCTCGTCTCGGACGGGCACCTGCTGGGGTCGCTCGCCCTCTGGCGGGACGCCCCGCCGTTCGACGCCAAGGAGCACGAGCTGCTGGCCTCCTTCGCCGGCCACGCCCGCATCGCCATCGAGCACGCCCGCCTCTACGCCCGCTTGCAGGAGGAGCAGCGCCGGGCGAGTCTGGCCGAGCGCTCCCAGGCGGACTTCGTCTCCATGGTCTCGCACGAGCTGCGCACCCCCCTCGCCCTGGTCAAGGCCTACGCCGCCACCCTGCTCCAGGTGGGCCTGCCCATCCCGGAGGAGCGGCGCCACCGCTTCCTCGAGGGGATCGCCACGGCCACCGATCGCCTGCAAGGGCTGATCGACAACCTGCTCAGCGCCACCAGCCTCGACGCCGGTCTGTTCATCAGCCAGCCGGCGCCGCTCGAGGTCGGGGCCCTCCTGCGTGAGGCCCTCGGCGAGGTCGCGTTCCTGGCCGTCGAGCGGCGGGTGGGGCTGGAGCTGGAGCCACAGGCGCTGTGGGTGCTGGGCGACCGCCAGCAGCTCCGCCAGGTGGTGGAGAACCTCATCACCAACGCCGTCAAGTACACCCCGACGGACTCGCCGCTGACCGTGCTCGCCGCCGGGACTGAGCGCACCGTACGAATCACGGTCGCCGATTCTGGACCGGGAATCCCACCGAACGCCCTTGAATTGATCTTCGAGAAGTTTTATCGTGTCCCTGTCAGGGATTCGACCGCGTCGGGACCAGAGGACGGCGCGCGACCTCCGGAAGCCACCTCCGGCCGGCCAGGCGGCATGGGCCTCGGGCTCTACATCTGCCGCCGCATCGTCGAGGCCCACGGTGGCCGGATCTGGGCGGAGAATCCGCAGGGCGGGGGCGCAGCCTTTCACGTCGACCTCCCCCGCAGCGTCGGCGCAGCCCCCGGCGCCCGTCGGGCGTCTGACGCCCGGTCAGAGTAGACCGGAAGGATCGAGTACTCAGTCCGCCACAGGGTCGGGAAGGCCCGCACCCGGGGGGCGGCGTCACCTAGCTCGAAGAGGAGCACGGAGCGATGAGCGAGCGAACCCTCGCCGTACCGCCGGCCTTGGTCCCGGCTGCCCCCCCGGTTCAGGTTCCCGGCCCGCCTCCGTCTGTCAGATCGACCAGCGGCGGCGCCGGCACCGGCGCCGTCCCCGGGCGCCCCGTGCTCGTCGTCGAGGACGAGCCCGGTCTGGCCGAGGTGCTCGCCGTGCACCTGCAAGCCAGCGGCTACCAGCCGATCATCGCCCACGACGGCCTCGAAGCGCTCTACGCCCTCGATCGCGTGACCCCCCACGCCGTCTTGCTCGACCTGCACCTGCCGCAGGTCAGCGGCTTCCGCCTGATTCAGCTGCTCAAGCAGCGCCCGGACGTGCCCCGCGTTCCGGTGATCGTGCTCACCGCCCTCAGCTTCCAGGAGGCCGAGGACGCTGTCCGGGCCGGCGCCGACGACTTCGTGACC
>DATLLM010000446.1:0-11297 GCA_035537855.1 Chloroflexota bacterium
GGGGCCGCCGGGGGCAAGACCGGGGACGTGGTGATCACCGGGATCGCGGCCGCCGAGACGCCGGCCGTCCCTGCCCCACCGCCCGCGCCGCCGGTCTCCGGGTAGTCCGGGCCAGCGCCGGGATCGTCCCCTGCGACGAGCCGCGCGCTTACCGGTGCTGGCCCTCGTACTCGTTCACCTTGCGGGTGAGCAGGCCCGTGTCTAGCCCCTCGCCCCGCTCAACGGCGGCCAGGCGGTGCTGGCCCTCGTACTCGTTCACCTTGCGGGTCAGCGCCGGGTCGGCCGACGTCTCGGCGGCCGCGATCCCGGTGATCACCACGTCCCCGGTCTTGCCCCCGGCGGCCCCGGCGGGGTCGGTGGCGAAGCTGAGGCTCAGGCCGGTCAGCACGAGCGCGACGGCGCCCACGCGGAGGAAGCGGCGGAGGTGGCGCAGGCTGGCCTGGAGGTCGGCGTCGGGGTACCGCGAGGTCATGGTGTCCATCGGAGTCTCCTTCGTCTCGTCGCCGGCGCCGTCGTCGGCGCTCGGTCTGCGGGCAGTCTGCGCCGCCGGGGCCTGACACGGCGATAGCCGCCCCCGGACAGCGCGCTGCCGGCGCCTCCCAGGGCCCTGACACCCCGCCGGCGGCGCTACGATGACGCGGTGGCCGAGCCGCAGCCCGCGGCCCCCGGCCCGCAGCGGTCGCCAGGGGGCCCCGCCGGCGGCGCTCCGGTGCCGTCCGATCGATCATTAGCTGGGGAGAGGCGGCGATGCCGACCAGGGTCGTGAATATCCGGCGCCGTGGCGGAGTCGGGGCCGCGTTCGACGTCTACATCGGCCGGTCGATGTACCGCGGCGGGTGGCAGCTCCCCGGCTCGAAGTGGGCCAACCCGTACGTGATCGGCCGGGACGGCACCCGCGAGGAGGTCATCGCCCGGTTCCGGGAGTACATCCTGGAGAACCCGGAGCTGCGGGCGGAGCTGCCCGAGCTGCGCGGCAAGGTGCTCGGTTGCTGGTGCGTTCCGCTACCCTGCCACGGCGAGGTCCTCGCCGAGCTGGCCGACGCCGGCGGGCCCGGCCCCGCCGCGCCGTGACGGCGGCGGCCCCGGTCCTCCCGGCGCGGGTGTCACTCCGGATGGCGGTCCCAACTGATAACCTGGCAGCGGCTCGACGCGGCCGGAGCGGTACGCGGTCGGCGAGACTGGATGGGCATGCGCTGGGGATGGGAACGGGTCCGTCGGGCGGGGCGGTTGTGCGCCGCCCTGGCGCTGCTGTTGCAGGCGCTCGCCGCCCTCCCGGCGGCGGCCCAGGCCCCGCCCGATCCGGCCGACACCGTCCGGCGCTACGTCCAGGCCGTGCAGCGGGGCGATCCGGCCGGGGCGACGGAGCTGCTGGCCGAAGGGGCGGTGCTGCGCGTCCAGGGAGAGCGCTCGGGGCACACCTGCGCCGCGCAGCCTTGCGTCGGGCGGGAGGCCATCAGGCGGGAGCTGGAGCGCCGTCGAGGGCTCCACGACCTGACCCTGGAGAGCGTCCAGCATCCCACCGCCACGACCGTGGTGGCACGGATCGAGATCCGCAACGAGCGCGTCAGCGGCTCCGGCGCTGAGCGCGCGGTGCACCTCTGGAGCTTCGACCTGAGCGACGGCCAGATCGTGGCCGTTGAGGAACGCATCGAAGACACCGACCCGCAGACGGCGACCCACCGCCAGGCGCAGCGTGCCCCCGTGGACGCTCCGGCAACCCCGCCGGTGGCCCCGCCGGTGGCCCCGCCGGCGCAACAGCCTCGCCCCGCCGGGGCGACGCCGGCGCAGCGGTGGGAGGTGCAGGTGGACAACGCCAGCCCGGCGGGGCACGCCTGGAGCTTCAACGCCTTCTATCCCTCCCGCCTGCAGGCCCACGCCGGGGACACCGTGGCCTTCCGCCTGGCCCCCAACCCGGACGCCTTCCACCACGTCACGCTGATGCCGGCCGGCACCGTCCCGGCGCAGGGCTACCCCGGCTTCATGTTCCCCGACCCCTACGTCCCGGGCGGGGCGCAGACGACGTTCTTCAGCAACGGCCCCAACTTCTCGCAGCGACCGGAGACCCCGTGCGGGCGCGCCGGGCAGCCGGCGTGCACCTACGACGGTGCCGGCGCGCTCAACTCGGGGGTGCTGGTCAACCCGCCCGCCGCCGGCGGGGGTACGGGGCACCGCGCCTTCACGGTGCAGCTCGACGCTGGGCTGACGCCGGGGACGTACTTCTACCTGTGCCTGGTGCACGGACCGGGCATGCGTGGCCGCATCGACGTCCTTCCGGACGCCGAGCCGGCTCAAAGCCGGGAGGTGCTGCAAGAGGACGCCCGGCGCGCCTACGAGTCCGACCTGGCCGGCGCCGCCGCCGCCGGCCGGGCCATCGAAGTCCCCGGCGTGGAGACCAACCCGGACGGCACCAGGACGTGGGGCCTGGCGGCCGGCGGCGGCGGCCCGGACGTCCGCCTTTCGGTCAACGAGTTCGGCGTGCCGGCCCTGCTGGTCAAGGCCGGCGATACGGTGACCTGGACGATGCGGGGCCCGGCGGGCGCGGTGCACGCCGTGACCGGCTTCGCCGGGCCCGGGGAAGGAGCGCCCCGCCGGCTTCCGGTGTACGAGCCGGACTGCCAGGCCCCACGGCCGGCCACCGGCATGGGAGCGATGCCCGGGAGCGGCACCGGCGGCGGCGGGGGCGGCCACGCGGGGGCGCCGGGAGAGGGGCACCGGGCCAGCCACGAGGGGCAGGCCAGCGCCGCGCCGACCGGGGTCGTCCCGCGGCCGGCGGCGGGCGGTTTCCCCTTCGACCTCTGGAACAGCTGCCCCGGCCGGGAGGTGGCCTTGCTCACGGTGTACAGCTTCCCCTCAACCGCCTCCGGGACGGCCACGGCCGGCCAGGAGGTCACCTCCGGCCTGTTGATGGCCCCCGAGTTCCTGGACGGCCCGGCGGGGCAGGGCCTCCCGTTCGCCAGCAGCTACAGCGTGACCTTCCCCGCCGTCGGGACGTACCGCTACGCCTGCCCGCTGCACAGCGCCATGACCGGCGCCGTCGTCGTCCGGGAGCGCTCGTGAGACGCCCGCTACCCAGCCCGCTACCCAGACGCCGGCTGCTGGCCCTGGGCATCGGGACGGCCGGCGCCGCGCTGTCCTGGCCTGCCCTGCGGCGCACCGCGGCGGCCCTGCAGCAGCCGGACGCGAGCGCAGCCGACGCTTTCTTCGAGCCGGCCGTGCGCGCCAGCCGCGACGGCCGGCTGGCGACGTCGCTCGAGGCCCGTCTGGGCCCGGTTGAGGTAGCGGGGCGGACGGTGCAGTCGACCGTCTACGAGGGCACGTTCCCCGGGCCGACCCTGCGCATCCGTCCCGGCGACCGGCTGCAGGTCACGCTGCTCAACGCCCTCGATGCGCCGACCAACCTGCACACGCACGGCTTCCACGTCTCTCCCTCCGGGAGCTCGGACAACGTCCTGCTGCAGATCGACCCCGGCGGGCGCTTCGTGTACGACTACGCGATCCCGGCCGACCACCCCCCCGGCTTCTACTGGTACCACCCGCACTTCCACGGCGTCAGCGCCGAGCAGGTCTTCGGGGGCATGGCCGGGGCCGTGATCATCGAGGGCGCCCTCGACCGCCTCCCCGGCGTCGCCGGCCTGCGCGAACGGCTGCTCGTGCTGCAAGCGACGAAGCACGAGGCGGACGGCGCCGTGACCCCACCGAGCAACCACCGCTTCCAGCAGCAGTTCCAGCGCCTGGTCAACGGCCGCCTCGACCAGGAGATCCCTACCCGGCCGGGCGAGACGCAGCGCTGGCGCATCCTCAACGCCAGCACGAACGTCTTCTTCCGCCTCCGGCTGGACGGCCATCTGCTCCACCACATCGCCGAAGACGGCAACACCCTGGGCGAGCGGTGGTCGCGCGAGGAGATCCTCCTCGGGCCGGCCGAGCGCTGCGAGGTGCTGGTGCAGGCCGGGGCGCCGGGGAGCTACAGCCTGCGCTCGCTCCCCTTCGACGGGGGATTCGGCGTCCAGCCCGAAACCGTCCTGGCCACCATGACCGTCGCCGGCGCGGCGCAGGCGCCACAGCCCCTGCCCACCCGGCTGCTGCCCTTCCTCGACCTGCGGTCGGTGCCCATCGACCACCGGCGGACGGTCACCTTGCAGAGCCTGCCCCTCGACCGGAACGCCCCCGAGATCCCCATGGCCACCTTCATGATCAACAGCCGCCAGTTCGCGGCCGACCGGGTCGACCAGACGATGCGCCTGAACACCACCGAGGAGTGGGTGGTGCGGAACGCGAGCGACAACTGGCACCCCTTCCACATCCACGTCAATCCGTTCCAGGTGGTGGCCGTCAACGGGCGCGCGGTGGCGCCCCGCAGCTACCAGGACACGGTGCCCGTGCCGCCGCTGGGCGAGGTGGTGCTGCGCACGCAGTTCCTGGACTTCACCGGCCGATTCGTCTTCCACTGCCATATCCTGCAGCACGAGGACGGGGGCATGATGAGCGTCGTCGAGGTGGCGCGGTAGGGCGCGACCCGTCCGGCGCCTACCGCAGCGGCTGCGAGAGGCCGCGGGCGTGCACCCTGTCGATGCGCATGCGGATGCCGAGCCGGTCCGAGCCCTCGATCGCCTGCCAGCGCCGGCTCCCCAGCCGCTGGCCGACGTAGCGTGGCGCGATGTGCTCGTTGACCTCGCGCTTCTGCTCCTCGCGGTCGGCGACGAGCTCGGCGGTGCCCGTGAGGGTCACGTAGCGCCCCCCGTCCTCGACGCAGATGGCCATGCGCGGATCGCGCAGCAGGTTCTTCACTTTGAGCAGCCCGCGGGAGCTGTTCAGCAGCACGACGTCCTCCGTCGGGTGGAGCGCGTACCACATGACCGTAAGCTGCGGCGTCCCGGACGCGTTGATCGTCGCCATCACGGCGCAGTGGGGCTCTTCAAGGAACTCGCGCACATCCGCTGGTAGCACTCGTCGCCTCTCCTGGCCGGCTTCGATCGGGGGCGAGCGGCCGGCCGCACCCCGACCCTGATCGCGGCCCGTGAGGCCACAGGGTACGGTGCGGCCGGGACCGATTGTCGTGGCCGGCCCCCTCGCAACGGGGGCGCCGGTGCCCCGTTCCCACTCTTGCTGCGACGTCCCCGGACCGGAAGGTCAGACCGGAGGGTCGCCCTTCCTCGCGGGGTGGCGGCCCGCTGCCAGACACGCCGGGCGCACGTGCGCCCGAATCAGCACTCGAAGGGACACACCCGTGACAGGACTTCGACCCTACCTCCACTTCGACGGCACGACCCGGAAAGCGATGGAGTTCTACAAGGACGTGCTGGGCGGAGAGCTCGAGCTCATGACCGTCGGAGACACGCCGTGGGCGGCGGAGATGCCCCAGATGCCCGGAGCCACCCCAGACAAGGTCATGCACTCCTCGCTGACCCGGGGCGACTGGGGCATCATGGCCGCCGACATGATGGACCCGAGCTCGTTCACCAAGGGAGACACCATCTCGCTCTGTCTCGTCTGCGACAGCAAGCAGCAGATCGAGGACCTGTACGCGAAGCTCTCCGAAGGCGGAGAGGTCTTCATGGCCCTCGACAAGGCGCCGTTCGGCTGGCACGCCATGTTCACCGACCGCTTCGGCATCGACTGGATGCTCCAGTTCGGCGGCGACTGAGCGCCTCCCCGCGGTGACTCCTGAGGGCCCCCGCCGGCGGGGGCCCCGGCCCGGCCTTAGGCAGGACTACCCAGGGCACGCTCGCGCCGCGCCCGGGGGCCCGGGCGTGATGGGTAATCCGGCCGCTGTGTCCCGGTCGCCGGCGGCGTAGCGTAGGGCTGGACGCTACCCGCGCAAGGCACCCGCAGGAGGACACCGCCAGATGAGCCAGACCCAGCCGGCCGCCGCCCGGACCGCCTCCGGGAGCGCCGTCCCCCGCCCCGACGACTCCGCTCGAGCCACCGGCCGCGCCGTCACCGGCCCGACCGACGACCGGCAGGACCTGTACCGGATCACCGACCGGCGCCTCCTGAACGACGCGCAGACCGTGGTCAGCATCTGGTACGCCGACGACCTGACCGCCAACAAGGACGGCACGACCAGCCTGGCCACCCATCGCTACGGCGACCGGCGCTACGGCCCGACCCCGCAACGGCCGATGTGCTCGACCGAGCGCTTCGCCAACCAGCGGAGCGGCGCCATCGGCTCCGGCGTGCTCGTCGCCCGGAACGTGATCGCCACCGCCGCCCACGCCCTGGACAAGGTGGACCCGGATGAGCGGACGGCGTTGCAGCGGCTGCGCTTCGTCTTCGGTTTCGCCCTGCCGAGCGAAACCCACGACCCGACCACGGTCAAGACGGGCGACGTCTACCAGGGAGTGCAGGTCATCGCCCGGTCGCCGAAGGGCGCGCCGCTGGCCGACTGGGCCCTCATCCGCCTCAACCGCCCGGCCGAAGGCCGGCGCATCGCCACCGTGCGCCGCAGCGGCGCGATCGGCAACGGCACGCCCGTGCACATCATCGGCCACCCGAACGGACTGCCCCTCAAGGTGGCGGGGAACGCCAGCGTGACCCGGAACAGCACCGCCGAGTACTTCGAGGCGGACCTCGACGCCATGGCCGCCAGCTCCGGGTCGCCCGTCTTCGACAGCGTCACCCACGAGGTGGAGGGCATCTACGTCCGCAGCGGGTACAACGAGGAGTTCGTCCCCGGCCCCCGCGGCGACTGCTACGTCGTCCGCCTCATCCCCCGCACGCCGCCCCCCGGCTCGGATGCCGGCCCGGACGAGGAGAGCACCCGGGTCACCCTCTTCTCCCACCTCCTGACCCCGGGGTGGCAGGAGCTGGACGACAATCCGGCCACCGTCGCCCTCGCCGCCGGCGCCCAGTACAGCTTCGTCAGCCCGACGCTCTACCAGCTGCATAGCACCGGGGCCGTGTGGCGCCACACCGGGACGCCCATGGTGGGCTGGGAGCTGCTGGACACCAACCCGGCGACGGCGGAGCTGGCCACGGACGGCGTCGCCCTCTACCAGCGCCACAGCGGATCGGGCCGCATCTGGCGCTACACCGGGGTCCCGATCGTCGGCTGGGAGCACGTCGGCGGGAGCACCCAGACGAAGTCGATCGTCGCCACCCGGGGGTCGCGGAACGGGTGGCTCTACGAGCTGCACGGCGACGGGAAGATCTGGCGCTTCAAGTCAACCAACGCCCCCCTGCAAGGCTGGGAGCTGCTGGACTCCAACTCCCGCAGCGCCGCCATCGCCGCCGACGGCGACAACCTGTACCAGCTGCACCGGCAGACGGGCGCCATCTGGGTCTACACCGGCACCCCCTTCGTGGAGTGGGTGCAGCTCGGCGGCGCCCCCCAGACGAAGCAGATCCTGGCCTCAGGCGGGCAGCTCTACCAGCTCTACAGCGACGGCGTGATCTGGCGCTATACCGGGACGCCGCTGACCGGGTGGGAGCAGCTGGGCAACAACCGCAGCACCACGGCCATCGCCCACGACGGCGCCCGCCTCTACCGGCTGCACAGCGACCGGAGCGTCTGGCGCTACACCGGGACGCCGCTGACCGGCTGGCAGCGGATCGACGACGACCCGAACACCAAGGCCATCGTGGGCGCCGGGCGCCAGCACTTCCAGCTCGCCGGCCGCGCGCGAGCCGGCAACACCCCGGCCATGGGGAGCATCAAGCGCTTGATCGGGTAGGCCCAGGGGCGGTGTGCCCGGGAAAGAGTGGTGCCGGCACCCTTTCGGCGGGCCCCGGCGCCTGGCAGACTCGCCGGAATGGCGGCGAAACCGGAGCGGACGGCCGTGCGGGTGCTGATCGTCGACGACCAGGCGTCGTTTCGGGCGGCCGCCCGGGCTGTGGTGGAGCACACCGACGGCTTCGAGGTGGCGGGTGAGGTCGCCACCGGGGAGGCGTCGGTGGACGCCGCCCGCGCCCTGGCGCCGGACCTGGTCCTGATGGACCTCCGCCTCCCCGGCATCGACGGCCTGGAGGCCAGCCGGCGCATCCTGGGGCGCGGGCGCGAGGAGGGCGCGCCCGGGGACGGGGAGGGCGCTGCGCGTGCAGCGGGCCCGGGGGAGGCGGCCTCCGGCGCTCCCGGCGGACGGCTGCCGGTGGTGCTGCTGCTCTCCACCGCCGAGGCGGCCGACTACGCGCCGCAGGCGGCCGCCTGCGGCGCGGCCGCGTTCCTCCCCAAGGCGGAGTTCGGACCCGGGAGCCTGGCGGCCGCGTGGGCGGCCGCCGGAGCCGCGGAGGCGCCGGGGCCCGACGCTCCCTGAGCCCCCGGCCGGCTGCCCCCTCGCGCGAGCGGCGGCCACAGCGTATGCTGGGCCCGGATGGCGGTGCGGGTGGTGCTGGCCGAGGACAACCTCCTCGTCCGCGAGGGCCTGACGAGTCTCCTCGGCGCCCAGGAGGGGGTCGAGGTCGTCGCCGCCTGCGGCGACCTGGAATCGCTCATGCGGGCGGTCGCCGAGGTCCGGCCGGACGTGGTGCTGACGGACATCCGCATGCCCCCGACGGGCACCGACGAGGGGCTCCGCGCCGCCGACCGGCTGCGCCGGACGCACCCCGGGCTCGGCGTCGTCGTCCTCAGCCAGTACGACGAGCCGGCCTACGCGGTGTCGCTGCTGGAAGGCGGCTCGGCCGGGCGGGCGTACCTCCTGAAGGAGCGCGTCTCCGATCCGGAGCAGCTGGTGCGGGCCCTGCGGGAGGTGGCCCGCGGCGGGTCGGTGATCGACTCCAAGGTGGTGGAAGCGCTCGTCGCCGCCCGCTCGCGGGCCGCGCAGTCGCCCCTGGCGGGGCTCACTGCCCGCGAGCGGGAGGTGCTCGCCGAGATGGCCCAGGGCAAGACCAACACCGCCATCGGGGCGGCGCTGTCCCTGACGGTGCGGGCGGTGGAGAAGCACATCAACGCCATCTTCTCCAAGCTGCCCCTGGCGGAGATGCCGGACGCCGACCGCCGGGTCACGGCCGTGCTCCTGTTCCTCGCCGAGCCGGGCTGAGGGCCCCTGCTCGTCGCCGATCCGGCCGGAGCGGGCGCGGCGCCCCGGGCCGGGCGACCGCCCGGCGGTGCCCGACCGGTAGCGCGGTCCCGCTGAGCGGTGCACAATGGCGCCCGGAGCCTGACGTGTTAGAGCGCAGCACCGCCGCGCGCGTGGCCTGGTCGATCTGGGGCGTCTCCCTGCTGCTGTGGACCTTCTCGTTCTGGGTGCGTGCGCTCGGCGGCATCAGCGGCACGGTCGAACGCGTCCTGTCCACCCTGGCGTTCGTCGCCCTCGCCACCGCCGGGATGCTGGTCGCCACCCGTCGACCCGAGTCTCCATTCGGCTGGATCGTCGGCGCGTACGGCCTGATGGTCGGCTTCGAGGGCGTGGCGATCGGCTACGCCCTGGCCCTTGGCCGGCCGGGTGTCCCCCGACTCGTCGGCGACGGTACGGCCGTGGCCTGGATGGGCACCTGGATCGCCCCGCTGGCCAACGCGCTGCTGACGCTGGCGCTGCTCCTGGTGCCGGACGGGCGCCTGCCTTCGCCGCGCTGGCGGCCGGTCGCGGCGTTCGTCGTGGTCGGCGGCGCGCTGGGCGCCGTGAGCGGCGCGTTCGCTCCCGGGACGCTGGCGAACGGACAGCCGAATCCGCTGGGCATCGCCGGGGCAGCGGACCTGCTGCCACAGCTCAGAAGCCTCAGCCGGACGCTCCTGCTGATCGGGTTCGCCGCCGCCGTCGTCTCGCTCGCGGTGCGCTTCCGGGAGGCCCGGGGTGAGGAGCGCCGGCAGCTCAAGTGGGTCGCGGCCGGCGCCTCCGTGTGGGTCCTGGCTACCCTGGCGGTGCGGGTCAATCCGGCGTTCCTCACCCCGTTCCTGGGCATCATCTACCTGACCGGACTGGTCGCCTTCGTCGCCGCCGTGACGGTGGCGATCCTCCGCTACCGGCTGTACGACATCGATCTGGTCATCAGCCGGGCCATCGTCTACGGCGCCCTCGGGCTCTGCATCACGGCCACCTACATCGCCGTGGTCGCGGGCGTCGGCACCCTGGCCGGCACGCGCGGCGAGCCGAATCTCGTCCTGTCGTTGGTGGCCGCCGCCCTGGTGGCCGTCATCTTCCAGCCCGCCCGCCAGCGCCTCCAGCGGCTGGCGAACCGCCTGGTCTACGGCCAGCGGGCCAGCCCCTACGAGGTCCTCGCCGACTTCTCGGAGCGGATCGCCGGAGCGCTCTCCGTGGACGAGGTGCTGCCGCGCATGGCCGAGGCCGCCGCGCACGGCGTGGGCGCCACCCGCAGCCGCGTGCGGGTGTACGTGCCGGGGGGGCAGGAGCGGGCCGTCGCCTGGCCCGCGGTGGCGCTGGCGGGCCCGTTCGACCGGACGGTGCCGGTCTCGCACCAGGGCACGCCGGTGGGCGAGATCGCCATCAGCAAATCGGGCGGCGAGCCGATCACCGCAGCGGAAGACCGGCTGCTGGCCGACCTGGCGGCGCAGGCCGGGCCGGCCTTCAAGAACGTGCGCCTGGACCTCGAGCTGCAAACCCGCCTGGAGGAGCTTCAGGCGTCGCGACAGCGGATCGTCCACGCCCAGGACGCCGCGCGGCGCCGGCTGGAGCGGGACCTGCACGACGGGGCCCAGCAGCACCTCGTCGCCCTCGCGGTGACGGCCCGACTGGCCCGCCAGATGGTCGACCGGGACCCGCGCCGGGCGGCCTCGCTGCTGGACGACCTCGTCGAGCAGGCCACCGGCGCCGTGGCCGCCCTGCGCGACGTCGCCCGGGGCGTCTTCCCCGCCATCCTGGCCGAACGGGGGCTGCCCGCGGCGCTCGCCGGCCACGTCGCCCGGACCTGCCCCGGCACCACGTTCGAGAGCGACGCCCGGCTGGCCGGCGCACGCTTCCCACCGGAGATGGAAGCGGGGGTCTACTTCTGCTGCCTCGAGGCCCTGCAGAACGCCGCCAAGCACGCCCCCGGCGCCGCGGCCACGCTGCGCCTGACGGCGGAGGACGGGGCCCTGGTCTTCGCCCTGCGCGACGAGGGCCCCGGGTTCGACCCGCTCGAGCGGAGCACCGCCGCGCCGGGCGGGAGCGGCACCGGAGCCGGCCTGCTGAACATGGCCGACCGGATGGCGGCGCTGGGAGGCACGCTCGCCATCGCGACGGCGCCCGGCCAGGGGACGACGGTGACCGGGCGGGCGCCGGTCCGCGCCGCGCCGGCGGTGGACGACACGCCCCGCGTCGCGGTGCGCCCGGCCGGGTAGGGCGCCGCCCCGCCTCCCGGCGCAGCGGCCCGCACGCCCACCAGCCCGACCACGCCTCGCCCGCGCCCACCCGGGCGGGCGCGGG
>DATLLM010000447.1:0-2841 GCA_035537855.1 Chloroflexota bacterium
CATCCGCCCCGCCCGGGCGCCCGCCGGGGCGGCGGCGGGCTGACGACGTGCGCCCCGGCCCGACACGCCGGTTTCGACTTCGCCGGCGGAGCGAGACCACCTGAGCTGGCACCTCGGCCAGCAGAGCCGATCCTGGCGTTGGCGGGAGGCCGCGGCGTGGCGACGCTGCGGGCGTTCCGCTTCCCGGGTCGCTGCGGGGGAGCGGATCTGGCGCCAGCGCCGGTCGGCGCGTACATGAACGTCGCCGGCACCCCGGCGCCGCTGGTCGCCGCCTCCCAGCGCCGCGGCGACGCCGGCAGGCGGTCCTGCATCCTCGGCAGTGGCACCGACGCGGAGACCCTCCGCCTGCTGGCCAACGCCATCATCCCCCGCCTGACCATCCCCGAGCGCCGGAACGACTTCACCGACGGCGAGCGTTAAGGCGGCCGTAGCTGGCGTACTCTGAGTCCCCTACCGGTGCGCGCCCCCCACAGGCCATCAACCACGCCAGCGCGCCGGCCCTCGACGGCCGGCGGCGCCCGATGCCGGCCGTCTCAACGCGGGACACCGCGGGCCACCGCTTCAGTCCCAGAACCGCCACCACGGCCGCCGCGGTGCGCCGGCCCCGGCCAGAACCACCTCCCGCTCCGCGGGGGCGCCGCCCGGCCCATCTACGGCTTCCGGTTCCCAGCCGTCGGGCGTCGGCAGCGCGCGCTGCTGCGCCTGGGCGAGCAGCGCATGGAGCTGCTGCACCTCCCGCCGCCGCGCCGCAAGTTCCTCCCGCAGTTCGTCCAGCAGCTCCCGCTGGTGCGCGACGAGCTCCCGCCACACCATCGACTCACCCAAACCGTTCGGCTGGCTGTCCTGGACGTGGCCACCCGCCTGGCCACCCGCCTGGCCACCCGTGTCCACCCGTCCATCCGGGGGTTGTCCACCCGTGTCCGCCCGCTCGGTCTGGACGTGGCCACCCCCCTGTCCACCCGCTGGTTCAACAGCCGGCGGAGGCGCTGGCGCCGGGATCACCGGATCCGTAGCCAGCGTGCCGTTCAGGGGGGTCTCCCGTGACTCCGGAAGCGTCACCACCCACTCGCCCTGGTCATCCTTGTAGCCGGCCACCGTCCCACGCTGAAGGCGCTTGCGCAGCGCCTCCGGGCGCAGGCCGAGTTGGGCGGAGGCTTCGGTTAGGGGCACATCAGGCATGGCAGGCGACGATCTCCGGTGCGTCGGGTGTCCACCCGTGCGGGTGGACACGGGTAGACACGGGTGGACGGGTGGGTAGACACCGGCCACCCGCCTGTCCACCCACCGACTCAACGGCCGAGCGCGCACTAGCGGCCCTTAGCTATCAGTTGCCGCGACATGAGTCCGACTTTGCGTTTCGTGCCCCGCTGCGCTACCGTGTGAGCGGCCGGAGCACACGGGCGCGGCCGGAAAGGGGCGAGTCGGCGGGCGTGAGCCAGACCAGCGCACCACGGGTCGGGACGCCGCGGTCGCTCGCGGTGCCGGGGTTGGGCGCCGCGCGCCAGGCGAAGCTGCTGACACAGCTCGAGCTGGCCGAGCGGGCGGGGATGAACGTCGCCTCGATCTCGCTGCTCGAAACCGGGCGGCGCAAGGCGCTGTACCGCACCGTCCGGCAGCTGGCCGCCGCCCTCGACGTCGCCCCCGAGGAGCTGCTCGCGGCCGCACCGCCGAGCCCGGCAAAGAGAGGAAGTCAGAAGACGCCGAGGTAGCCGCCAGCCTGCCCCCCAACGCGTAAGGAACCGGAGCCGGTGGAAACCCGGCAAGGGCCGCCCGCCGACCAGCGGCCGGTCCCGGAAAAGAAGAAAGGCGACCGTCCCCCACCGTCGCCGGCGGAGAGCAATCGCCCGCTCCCTAGCAAGACGAGCGTAGCTCACCGGCATCGTGAGGGTCAAGCTCTGCTGTGTCCGGCAGGACACCCCCGGGAGGGTCGCCCCACCGAACAGGAGGGAATGACCGTGACCGCGACCGGCACCGTCCACTTTGCCGACGCCCTACCACTCGTCCGCGACCAGGCCGGGCGCACTCCCGCCCCCGGCGCCCACTTCACGCAGATCGCCACCGCCGTCGTGCGCGGCCGAAGCCTGGGCCTCTCGCCGTGGGCCAAGCTCCTCTACGTCGTCCTGCGGAGCTACGCCGCCCCCGACGGCACCTGCTTCCCGGGCTACGCCACACTCCAGGCCGACGTCGGGTGCGGGATCAACCAGCTGACCCGGGCGGTGCGCGAGTTGGAAGCCGTCGGCCTCGTCGCCCGTCGCCGGCGCGGCCAGGGTCGGCCGACCCTTTACACCGTCCGCTCCCCGGGCGAGCGGATACCGGGGGCGACCCAGACTCCCGTCAACCGTGAGCCCTGTTTCACGCCTAGCGTGAAACTAGAGTCACTCCAGCGGGTAGCAGAACAAGACTCAGTGGAACTAGACCCAGAAGAACAACACCACCCGCAGCCACCCCGAAAGCTGGCGCCTACCCCTATCGGACGTCGAGACCCCAGCGGCGCCAGTGATGATGTCCTTGTCGCTGCGCTCATTGCGCATGGAGTGACCCCCAGCGTGGCGCAGGGACTCGTGACCAGCTATTCCCCGACGACGATCCGGCAGCAACTGAATTGGCTTCCCCACCGGTCGCCGGCGAAGAACCCCGCCGGGCAACTCGTACTGGCGATCCGAGAGGGTTGGCCGGAGCCCCCGGACGTAGCTGCAGCGCAGAAGCGGACCGCCGCGGCGGCCCACCGTGCGGAGGAAGCGAAGCGAAACGAACTGGAAGACGAGGCCCGCCGGCGGGCCTCGTCTTCCAGTTCGTTTCGCTTCGCTTCCTCCGCACGGTGGGCCGCCGCGGCGGTCCGCT
>DATLLM010000448.1:0-3228 GCA_035537855.1 Chloroflexota bacterium
TCGCCGCCCTCGCCCTCGCCCTCGCCCTCGCCCTCGCCCCCGATACCGGCTGCGCTCTCCACCGCCCGCGTCCTCCTCGTGCCTCAACCCGTCCTCGGCGGGCAACGGTAGCACCCGGCGACTCGCGGGCCAGCCCCGCGAGCCCCGGCGGAGCGGCGCAGACCTGCGATCACCGTCTCCGAAGGCCACCGCTCAGGCGATGATCTCGGGCGCCAGGGTGACGTCCGACGTCTGGGTGCCACACCCCAGGAACTTGTTCCCCAGCACCTCCTTCCACGCCTCCCCCAGGTCCCGCTTGGCGGCGTTGATCCGGCGCCGGAACGTCCAGTCGGCGTCCTGCACCACCTCCTCGGGCGAGCGCGCGTCCGCCAGCCGGTTGAGAATCTCCGGCAGCCAGCGGGCGCCGAAGCGGACGTGATTCTTCTCGTCCACCATGTCGTAGTCGTGCTCGAGCGCGGAGAGCCACTCCCCGCGCTCGTGCGCCGCGGCCACCCACTCCCGCTTGCCCTTGAAGCTGCAGGCCTCACCCACCTGGGTCAGGGAGGCGATCCGGTCGCGCAGGTGCATGTTCCCCCAGACGGCGTAGTGCCCCATGGGGATGGCCACGGCGAAGGGATCGATCCCCAGGGCCTGCAGGCGCTCGAAGCCCATCCGCGAGTGGCGCACCTCGTCCCAGGTCTGGCGCAGGAAGTCGCAGTAGAACTCGAAGGGTAGCTCAGTGCGCCGCCCGCCGGCCCCGGCGGCGGCGGTCTCCCCCTTGAGTCCGGCCCCGCGGGCGCGTTGCTCCTGGGCGCGGGCGACGGCCCGGGCGTACGTCTCCGTCGCGGCCGCGAGTCGCGCCGCCTCCTCCGGGTCCTCCGGCGGCGGCGCCGGCTCGCCCGCCTCCTCGCCACCGCGGTCGGCGCCCAGGCCGTCCAGATCGCGCCCGTCGTAGACGATCGCGGCGCAGATGTCGATCACCGGCAGCTCGGTGAAGTGGGTGTACGCGGCGACGGCCAGGATGTCCTCCTTCCACGGCTCGTCGTGCTGCCGGTCGGCCCCCTGGCGCCGGAATCGCGGCTCGAGCGCCATCAGCCGGGGGCGGACGTACGCCGGGTACTCCGGAATGGCCGGCGCCGGCCCGGAAGCGCCCGCCGGCCCCGCCGCCGCCGCCGCCGCCGCGCGGGCGTTCTCGGTCAGCTCGGCGATCTCCTCCGCCGGCATGGCCGCGGCCCCGGCGAGCGACGCCTCCAGCTCGGCGATGCTGCTCCCCCCGGTGACGCCGCTGCGCCCCCGGGCCGCCAGCGGCGCCAGAATCCCCCCGAGCGCCGCCAGGTGGTCGCGGATCTCGTCTTCGAACGCGTCCACCTGGCGCCCCAGCTCCGTCGGCAGCGCCGGCCCCTCCAGCAGCGCCTTGGCCCAGGCGATCTGCCGGTCCAGCTTCGGCAGATGGTCCTCGACGGCGGCGACCGTCGGGGCGTCGTTCAGGCGCAGGGTGCCGTCCAGGTGGCGCCGGTACGCCGCCGCCTGCTCCACCTTGAGCACGCGGTACAGGGCGCCGACCAGGGCCCCGTCGAAAGGCGCCTGCAGCAGGTGGCGCACCAGATTCGCCAGGCCGGGGTCGATCCGCCGCTCGGGCGCGAAGACGCCGAAGTCGGCGATCCGCTCGCGCAGGGCGCGGGCCCGGCGCATGTCCTCGTGGAGGTGCTCCACCAGGACGCACTTCACCTCGTACGCCACCACCCGGGGCACCCAGCCGGGGACGCTGCGGAACAGCTCGTACTCCAGCGAGAAGTGGCGCCACAGCTGGGCCAGGTTGTCCCCCACGGTCAGTCCGCTCGGCATGCCTCGCTCCTGTGCGTGCTCCTGGGCCGGCGCCCGCGCGCGCCCATTGTCGCAGGCGCGTCGCCGGCCCCCCGGCGCGGCGTCCCGGGCGGCGGGCCGCGCCGGAGACCGAGACTACTTGCCCCCGGCGGCGTGCTCCTTGGCCTGGATCTCGTTCACCTGCCGCGCGACCTCGATGTGGGTGTCCTTCACCGGCTTCTGGTTCCGGGTGACGGACTCCTCGAACGCCGCCTGAATCACGGGGTGCGACGCGGCGTGGTAGCGCTGCAGCTCCCAGGGCCGGGCGAAGCCCTCCTCGGCCCCCCGGGTGAACGCCTTCAGGTTCTTGCCCTGCAGCTCCGGGTAGGTCTCGGTCAGCAGCGCCTGCCACCTGGGCAGCCAGGAGACTCGCGCCGGCTGCAGGCGCCTGGACTGGATGCCGTACCAGTCGTCCGTGTTGAACCAGGAGAACAGCAGCCAGGTGTCGTCGACGCTCCTGGTCTGCGACCACATCGACCAGCCGTCCGTGGTCGCCAGCACGCTCCGCCCGGCCGGGCCCTTGGGCAGGGTGACGACGTCCCACTGGAACCCCGGCTTGTCCTGGATCAGGGGGACGAGCGACCAGGAGCCGTCCTCCCACATGGCGACGTGCCCCTGGGCGAACTGCAGCCGGGTGTTGAGGATGCTGTCCGGGTAGCCCGGCAGCTGCTGCGGCTGAACGGACGCGTTGTCCTTCCAGATGCGGGCGTGCAGCCACTCGAAGGCCTCGATCGTCTTCGGGTGGTCGAGGGTGGACTTGAGGTCGTTCTTGGGATCGACCATCGTGCCGCCGTTCTGGTGCACCTTGGCCTGGCGCCGGTCCGGGGACATCGTCTGCCCCACCGTGCCCAGGTGCCCCAGCAGATTGATCCCGAACTTCCGGTTGGGGGCGTCCGTGAGGCGCACCATCGCGTCCCGGTACTTGTCCCAGTCCCAGGTGTCGTCCGGCAGGGCCACGCCCTTCTGGGTGAACCAGTCCTTGTTGTAGTACATCGCCGTCGTGCCCATGTACTTGCCCATGCCGTACTGGGCGCCGTCGATGTTGAAGTACCGGTACTGCCACTCGATCCAGTCTTTGAGGTCCGCGTCCTTCATGCCCCGCTTGATGAACGGATCGAGCTTCATCAGCACCCCGGCGCGCGCTTCGAGCGGGATCTGGTCGCAGCACAGGTCCTGCACGTCCCAGGCGTCCCCCGCCGCCGCGGCGAGGAACTTGTCCGCGTTCATGTCCGGCGTCACGTCGACCGTGATCCTGGGGTGCTTGCTCTCGAAGACCTGCTTCCCCGCCTGGAACTCGTCCCAGGAGGGATTCCCGGCGACGGCCGCCGCCCGGGCGCCGACGCGCAGCGTCACCGGCTTGCCGCTGCCCGCCGCGGGGCCCGCGTC
>DATLLM010000449.1:0-7147 GCA_035537855.1 Chloroflexota bacterium
CCCTACCCCCGCCGCGCGACGCGACGCCGCCGGGCAACCGGGAAGGAGCCCATCCCAGTGAACGCGGTCCCGCCGTCCCCGCCCGCCTCGCCCATCCCGCCCGTGCCGGCCTCGCACCGCGGCCTGCTCGACGCGCCCGTCGGCGTCCTCGGCACGGTCGGGCCGGACGGATTGCCGCAGCTCTCCGCGGTCTGGTTCCTCTACGACGAGGCGGACGGCCTCCTGCGCATCTCCCTGAACACCATCCGCCAGAAGTACCGGAACCTCCGCAAGCGCCCGCTGGCCTCCTTCCTGATCCTCGACCCCGCCAGCCCCTACCGCACGATCGAGATGCGCGGCCCGGTGGAGATCGCCCGGGACGACGACTACGCGTTCGCCGACCGCCTGGGGCAGAAGTACGGCGCGACCGACCTGCGCCAGATCGACGCCCCCGGTCAGCGGCGCGTCGTGGTCACCCTCCGCCCGGAGAAGATCAACACCTGGGGCGACTGAGCCCTCAACCGGCGCTCCTCCCTCCCCGCGAGCGGCGCCTCCGGCGCAGCGACGTCCGCTGGACGCGCGGACGGCACGCTCCGGCGGGGCCACCCGAGCTTGCTATCGGCGGCGGGACGTGGTACACCTGGAACACACGTTCTAGTCCGATGGACGGTGTTCCCCAGGCGAGCGACATCCCGGCGCCGGCCTCGCCCCTCGCCCCGCGGCCGGACGCCCCGGCGGCGTCGCCGGGCGAGGCGCTCGATCCGGCGATCATCGAGCAGGTGGTCATCGGCGGCGACCTCGCCCGCCTGACCCCGGCGCAGCGAGTCGAGTACTACCGCCAGGTCTGCGCCTCGCTCAACCTGAACCCGCTGACGCGCCCGTTCGAGTACCTCCGGCTGAACGATCGCCTGACGCTCTACGCCAAGCGCGAGGCCACGGACCAGCTGCGGCGCCTGCACGGGGTCAGCGTGGAGATCGTCGCCCGCGAACAGCAGGAGGACGTCTACGTCGTCACCGCCCGGGCGAGGACGCCGGAAGGCCGGACGGACGAGGCCACCGGCGCCGTCTCCCTCGCCGGCCTGAGCGGCGCCAACCTGGCCAACGGCCTGATGCGGGCCGAAACGAAGGCGAAGCGCCGGGTGACGCTCTCCATCTGCGGGCTGGGCTGGCTGGACGAATCGGAGGTCGACAGTGTGCCGGTGGCCCGGCCGGTGCAGGTCTCCGACGGCGGCGGGATCGAGGACGCCGCCTACTTGCAGAAGCTGCGGCGACGCTTCGGGCAGGTGAGCGCGGAGGCGGCGGCGCTGGGGATCCCCTGGTCGCCGCTGCCCGAGGATGCGGACGAGGCAACGATCGTGCGTCTGGGGCGGGCGCTGCGGGCGGACGTGGATCGGGCCAGGGCGACCGGTCGCGGGAGCGCGGGGGGTGGGCGCGGCGCCCGCGGCGCCGCCTGAGCCCGGCGCGGCCGCGCCGGCCTATACTCTAGAACAGATGGTCGCGACGTCGCCGGCCACGGTTCCGGCTGCCGCGCTGGCGGACGAGTTGACGCGGGCGCGCAAGGTGCTGCTCCACGAGCAGCGTACGGGGCACCTCGATCGCGCCGCCGTCGGCGGGCTGGAGCGCTTCGTCCGCCAGCTGCGCCCTGTGGGGGGCGACCGGACGGCGGCCGCCTGGCTGAGCGCGGCCGCGGGGGCGCTCGAGGGGTACGGGACGAAGCCCCCCCCGGCGCGCCAGGAAGTCGTCGCCCGGCTGTTGCGAGAGCTGGATCGGCCGGCGGCCGGCGGCGCCCCTGCGGGCGCCGGCGCGCCCCGGGCGGCGGACAGTTCGGCCCCCGCCCGGGGGTCGGCGGAGCGGCGGGCGGCGCGCCCGGTGGCGCCGGTCTCGCCGCAGGCGGCGGTCGGCGAGCTGCCCGGGCTCGGCCCGCGGGCGGTGGCGGCGCTCGCCCGGCTGGGCGTGCACAGCGTGCGCGACCTGCTCTACCACTTCCCCAGGCGGCACCTCGACCGGCGGGCGATGACCCCGCTGGCGGCGCTGGCTCCGGGGGGCGAGGCGACGGTCTTCGCCACCGTCTATCAGGTGCAGACCAGGCGCCACGGCGGGCACGGGCTGGCCGTGACCGACGCCGTGCTGCAAGACGAATCGGGCTTCTGCCACGCCGTCTGGTTCAACCAGCCGTACCTCGTCCGGACGCTCTCCCGCCCGGGCCGGATCGTGTTCAGCGGGCGGGTGGAGTCGGGGCCGGACGGGGCCCTGCAGCTGGTCTCGCCGGAGTTCGAGTTCGATTCGGAGGACCTGCTGCACACCGGCCGGCTGGTGCCCTTCTATCCCAAGACGGAGGGCGTCTCGGACAAGCAGATTCGCACCTGGGTGCGCCTGGCGCTCGGCGCCGCGCTGGCCCAGGTGCGCGACCCGCTCCCCCCGGACGCCGTCGCCGGAGCCGGATTGCCCGCCTTGCCGGCGGCGATCACCGCCGCCCACTTCCCCGAAGACGACGCCGACCTCGCGGCCGCGCGGCGCCGGCTGGCGTTCGACGAGCTGCTGCTGATCCAGCTCGGCGTGCTGCGCCGCCGGCGGGAGTGGCAGGAAGGGGAGCCGGGGATCTCGCTGCCGGCCCGTGAAGGGGTGCTCGAGGACTTCGCCGCCCTGCTGCCGTTCGAGCTGACCGCCGCCCAGCACCGGGTGATCGGCGAGATCATGGGGGACATGTCCCGGCCCCTGCCGATGAGCCGGCTGCTGCAGGGCGACGTCGGCTCGGGGAAGACGGTGGTCGCGGCCGCGGCCGCCCTGGTGGCGGTGCGCAACGGCTACCAGGCGGCCCTGATGGCCCCGACCGAGGTGCTGGCCCAGCAACACCACCGCACCGTCGCCCGCCTGCTCGCCCCCTTCGGCCTGAACGTCGACCTGGTCAGCGGGAGCCTGCGCCGGGCGGAGAAGCAGCGCGTCTGGAACGCGAGCGCCGCCGGGGAGATCGACGTGCTGGTGGGCACCCACGCCCTGATCCAGGAAGACGGGGCGTTCAAGGCCCTCGGCCTGGCGGTGGTGGACGAGCAGCACCGCTTCGGCGTCCGGCAACGTGGCGCGCTGCGGTCCAAGGGCTACCACCCGGACCTGCTGGTGATGACGGCGACGCCCATCCCCCGCACCCTGGCCCTCTCCCTCTACGGCGATCTGGACGTGTCCGTGATCGACGAGCTGCCGCCGGGGCGGCAGGAGATCAAGACCTTTCCGGTCTCAACCGAGCACCGCCTCCGGGCCTACGACTTCCTGCGCAAGCAGGTGCGGGCGGGGCGCCAGGGCTTCATCATCTGCCCCCTGATCGAGGAGTCGGACAAGGTCGAGGCCCGGGCGGCGAAGGCCGAGTACGAGCGCCTCCAGCGCCAGTTCCCCGACCTGCGCCTGGCCCTGCTCCACGGCAAGCTGCCGCCGAAGGAGAAGGAGCAGGTCATGGTCGCCTTCCGCGACGGCTTCGTCGACGTGCTCGTCTCCACCGCCGTCGTCGAGGTCGGGATCGACGTTCCCAACGCCACGGTGATGGTGATCGAGGGGGCCGACCGCTTCGGCCTGTCCCAGCTGCACCAGTTCCGGGGCCGCGTCGGCCGGGGCGAGCACCAGAGCTACTGCCTGCTCCTCTCGGACAGCGCCGGGGCGGAGCAGAACGCCCGGCTGCGGGCGGTGGTGGAGAATCAGGACGGATTCGCCCTGGCCGAGGAGGACCTCAAGCTGCGCGGCCCGGGCGAGTTCTTCGGCACCCGCCAGAGCGGCCTGCCGGACCTGAAGGTGGCCCGGCTGACCGACCTGGCCATCCTGGAGCTGGCCCGGCGCGTGGCGCAACAGCTCGACGCCGCCGACCCGGGTTTGGGCCGGCCCGAGCACGCCCTCCTGCGGGCGAGCGTCGAGGCGTTCTGGGGCCGGGCCGAGTCGGCGGCCTGATCGGCCGGGGTATGCGCGTCATCGCCGGGGAGGCCCGCGGCGTCCCGCTGGTCGCCCCACCGGGGACGGCGGTGCGGCCGACGTCCGACCGCACCAAGGAGGCCATGTTCGCCGTCCTCGGCGACCTGGGCTGCGAGGGCCGGGTGCTCGACCTGTTCGCCGGCTCGGGCGCCCTGGGCATCGAAGCCCTCAGCCGGGGGGCCAGCCGGTGCGACTTCGTCGAATCGGCCGGCCCGGCCTGTCGCGCCATCGCCGCCAATCTGGCCAAGACGAAGCTGAGCGACCGGGGCACCGTGCTGCAGCAGGCGGTCGAGTCGTTCGTCGCCCGCGCCGGCGCCACCGGCGCCACGCCGTACGACCTCATCCTGCTCGACCCGCCCTACGCCATGGAGGAGCTGGACGCCCTGCTGCGCCGGGTCGGTGGCTCGGCCCTGACCGGTCCGGAGACGGCCCTGATGGTCGAGCACGCCCGAAAGCGGGTGCTGCCCCCCTGGGCCGGGCGGCTGCAGGTGGCCCGCACCCGGGCGCACGGGGACAGCGCTTTCACCCTCTACCTCCCCGCCGCCGGCCCGGCGCCACCCGGGCCCGCCGCCCGCTGACGCCCGCCGGCGCCCTGAGCCGGCCCGGGCGGCTGCCGTATACTAGGCAGACGTGGCCGGAGCGAGGGAGAGCAGGCGAGTCGCCGTCTTTCCGGCGGTGTTCGACCCGCCGACGAATGGCCACATGGAAGTGGCGCGGAAAGCCTCGCGCCTCTTCGATGAGCTGGTACTGGCCGTGTACGCCACTCCGAGCAAGCTGACCATCTTCGACGCCGGCGAGCGCGTCGACCTGGTGCGCGCGTCGGTGGCCGAGCTGGGCCTGACCAACGTCCGCGTCCGCGGCTTCGATTCGCTGGTGGTGAACGTCGCCCAGGAAGAGGGCGCCGTGGCCCTGGTGAAGGGGTTGCGGGCCGTCTCCGACTTCGACTACGAGCTCCAGATGGCGCACATGAACGAGCAGCTGTCGCCGGACGTGGTGACGATCGCCGTTCTGGCCAGCTCGGAATTCACGTTCCTCAGCTCGACGCTCGTGCGGGATGTCGCCCGGCTCGGCCGGGACGTCAGTCCGTGGGTGCCGCAGGTGGTGGCCACCCGGATGCGGGAGCGATTTCGGCCGGCGGCGGGGGGGACGACCCTGCCGCCGGCGGTGCCCGACGCCGAAGGCGGCGCCGACCGGATGGGCGGCTTCGTCGTACACGACGAGCGGGCGCGCTGAGCGCGGACTCTCGGAGCGCAAACTCTCGGAGCCCTGACCTGCGGTAAGGGAGGTGGTCTCGATCGACATCCTGTATCTGGTGGACCGGCTGGAAAACGCGCTGAACACCGGGCAGCGTGTGCCGTTCACCAATAAGATCATGGTCGACGAGCGGGAGTGCCTGGACATCGTCGACCAGATGCGCATCGTCGTCCCGGAGGAGATCAAACAGGCCCGCCGGGTCAGCCAGGACCGCGACCGGATCACCGGTCAGGCCCAGGAAGAGGCCGAGCGGATCATGAATCGGGCCCACGAGCAGGCCGAGCAGCTGATGGACGATCAGGGCCTGCTCGACCGCGCGCGCGACCGCGAGCGGGAGATCATCGAGGAAGCGGAGCTGCAGGCCCAGGAGATCCGCGACCAGGCCGACCAGTACGCCTTCCAGATCCTGGACGACCTCAACCGGCGCCTCGGCCCGATTCTGAGCCAGGTGCAGGCCGGGATCGACTCCCTCCGTCCCCGCGGCCCGGCCGCGGCGTCGATGGCCTCGCGCAACGGCGAGCCGCGGGACCGCGAGCCGCTGCCGGCGGACGACCAGGAAGAAGAGGAGTAGCCCGCGGGCGTGCGGGCGGCGCGCACGCCGGGTGCGCAGCACGCTCCGGTCTCCCCTGACCTCGTTAGAATCGTCTAAGGAGGCGTGGAAATGACTGCCCTGCGCTTGAATGTGTCGGGCCTGCTCAAAGAGACCGCCGGCGCGGCACGCGACTTCCAGATCGACGCCGCCCCGGATGAGCTCTCCGGTCTGCTCGAAGACGCCCGGCCGATCGCGCCCCTCAGGGGAGACGTGCGCCTGATGCGCACGCCCCGCAGCATCTTCGTCCGCGGTCACCTGGCGACGGTCATCGGCGTCGAGTGCAGTCGCTGCCTGACCGAGGCGGAGACGCCGGTGGAGATGGACGTGGAGGCGGAGTTCTTCCCCGAGGTGGACGTCACCACCGGTCAGCCCGTCCCCACCCCGGACGACGACGATCTGGCCTTTACCATCGATCCCAACCACGAGCTCGATCTGCAGGAGGTCGTGCGCCAGAACCTGCTCCTCGGTCTGCCGATGCAGTCGCTCTGCTCGGAGGCCTGCCTCGGGCTCTGCCCCGAGTGCGGTCAGAACCTGAACGAGGCGCCGTGCGAGCACGTGGGACAGGTCACGGACGAGCGCCTCGTCTCCCTTGCCAGCTTCTTTCGCAAAGCGGGAGAGGATTGAGCCGCTTCTGCTTCTGGTATCTTCTATACCTACCCCGAGGTGAAGCACGCGCATGGTCCCCGAATGCGGGCGCCGGCGACGACCACCGAGGCTTCGCTGCCGGGACTGTCATCTGGAGGAACCTGACGTGGGCGCCCTACCGAAGAAGAAGATCTCCCGGCGCCGGCGGGACAACCGCCGCGCTCACATCCGCATCACGCCGCCGTCGCTGTCTCCCTGTCCCAACTGCCGCACCCTGATTCCCGGGTACCAGGCCTGCCCCAATTGCGGTCAGTACCGCGGCCGGCAGGTCCTGGCGGCGCAGAACGCCTCGGCCTAGGCGGGGGCCGGCGACGCAGGTGGACCGCAGCTCCGCGGGAGCGCCAGCCGCCGCCCCGGGGAACCGGCGGGGGCCGGCCTGATGCCGGCGGCGTGCGCCTGGTTGTTCCCCGGCCAGGGCTCCCAGGCCGTCGGCATGGGCCGCGAGCTCTACGAGCACTCGGCGGCGGCCCGCCGCGTCCTCGATCTGGCGGATTCGGCCCTCGATCTGCCCCTCACCCGGCTCCTGTTCGAAGGGCCGGCCGAGGCGCTGCAGGACACCCTGAACGCCCAACCGGCCATCGTGGCCGTGAGCCTCGCCGCCCTCGCGGCCCTGCGCGAGTCCTGGGAGGCCGCCCAGGGGGAGCCCCTGCCCCGGCCGGCCTTCGTCGCCGGGCACAGCGTCGGCGAGTACGCCGCGCTCGTCGCCGGCGGCGCGGCGTACTCGCC
>DATLLM010000450.1:0-2189 GCA_035537855.1 Chloroflexota bacterium
CGCCCGCACCGCGCCGCCCGCCCCGGCGCGCCGGCCGAAGACGTCCGCTGGGGCACCCACGCGGTCGAGGAGGCGCTCCGCGCCGGGCGGGTGCAGCGCCTCCTGCTGCAAGACGACGCCGCCAGCCGGCAGCGCCTGCGCGCCCTGGCCGACGCCGCCCACCACGCCGGCACGCCGATCACCTACGCCCCGCCGGCCCTGCTGACCGCCCGCGCCGGCACCGACCGCCACCAGGGCGCCGTCGCCGAGAGCCGCCCCTTCGTCTACGCCGCCCTGCCGGACCTGCTCGGCGCCGCCGGCGACGAGCCCCTGCTGCTGCTGGCCCTGGACGGCGTGGAAGACCCCCAGAACCTGGGCGCCATCCTGCGCTCGGCGGACGGCGCCGGCGTCCACGGGGTGATCCTCCCCGAGCACCGCGCGGCCGGGATCACCGGCGCCGTCGCCCGCGCCTCGGCCGGCGCGGCCGACCACGTCCCCGTCGCCCGGGTGGTCAACCTGCCCCGCGCCCTCGACCAGCTCAAGGCCGCCGGCGTGTGGGTCTACGGCCTGGACGCCGCCGGCGCCGAGGCCTACGACCGCGCCGACTACGCCCGGCCGGTCGTCCTCGTCGCCGGGGCCGAGGGGAAAGGGCTGAGCCGCCTGGTCGGCGAGCGCTGCGACCTGCTGCTGCGCATCCCGCTGCACGGCCGGGTGGCCTCCCTCAACGTCTCCGTCGCCGCCTCGCTCGCCCTCTTCGCCGCCCGCGCCGCCCGCGCCCCCCGCTGACGTCCGTCCCGCGGGGGCGCCGCTCCCTCGCTTGCTATAGACGATATGGTCTATACTGAAGGGACGCCACCATGTCACACGAGACCGCCCTGCTGGCGAGCATCAGCGTCGCCCTCCCGGTCGCGTTCATCTTCGGGTTCGTCGCCACGCGCCTGAAGCTGCCGGCGATCGTGGGCTACCTGCTGGCCGGCGTGGCGGTCGGCCCGTTCACGCCGGGCTTCGTCGCGGACGCGGACCTGGCCCCCCAGCTGGCCGAGCTGGGGGTGATCCTGCTGATGTTCGGCGTCGGCATCCACTTCTCCATCAAGGACCTGCTGGCCGTGCGCACGGTGGCCATCCCCGGGGCCGTCGGGCAGATCGCCATCGCCACCGGGCTGACCACCGCCGTCGCCGTCTGGTGGGGCTGGGGGGTGGGCGCCGGGCTGGTGCTCGGGCTGGCCATCTCGGTGGCCAGCACCGTCGTCCTGCTGCGGGCCCTTGAGGAGCGCGGCGAGGTCTCGACGCCGGCCGGACGGGTGGCCGTCGGCTGGCTGATCGTCGAGGACCTGGCCACCGTGATCGCCCTGGTGCTGCTCCCGGCGACGGCCGCCCTGCTGGGGACCGCGCCGGCGGCGGACGCCGGCCACGCCCAGGTGGCGGCCGCGGGTGGCGGACGGGAGCTGCTGCTGACCCTGGCCCTCACCCTGGGCAAAGTGGCCCTGCTCACCGCGGTCGTGATCGTGGTCGGTTTCCGGGTGGTGCCCTGGGTGCTGCACCAGGCGGCGCTGACCGGCTCGCGCGAGCTGTTCACCCTGGCCGTGCTGGCCATCGCCCTGGGGATCGCGTTCGGCTCGGCGGTGGTCTTCGGCGTCTCCTTCGCCCTCGGCGCCTTCCTCGCCGGGCTGACCGTCTCCGAGTCCGAGCTGGGGCACCGCGCGGCCGAGGAGGCGCTGCCCCTGCGCGACGCCTTCGCGGTGCTCTTCTTCGTCTCCGTCGGGATGCTCTTCGACCCGGCGGTGCTGCTCGCCAGTCCGGTGCAGGTGCTCGTCGTGCTCGCCCTGATCGTGGTCGCCAAGCCCCTGGCGGCGCTGGCCATCGTCGCCCTCCTGCGGCAGCCGCTGCGGGTGGGGGTGACGGTCGCCGCCGGGCTGGCGCAGATCGGGGAGTTCTCGTTCATCCTGGCCGAGCTGGGGCGCTCGCTCGGGCTCATCCCCGGGGAGGCGTACAGCCTCGTCCTGGCCGGGGCCCTGCTCTCCATCACCATCAACCCCCTGCTGTTCCGCGTCGCGGACCTGATGGAGGCCCGCTGGGGGCAGGGGGACCTGCCGGCGCCGGCGCCCGCGGTCGTGCTCGACGGCGAGCGCCGGGCCGAGGAGTCGCCCGCCCATGCCGGCTGAGCCGCCGGCGCCGGGTCAGGCGGGGGCGCCCGGGCCGCCCGACCCGCC
>DATLLM010000451.1:0-5899 GCA_035537855.1 Chloroflexota bacterium
ACCGCGCCCCCGTGCGCCCGCACGATCCACTGGCAGATGGCCAGGCCGAGGCCGGCGCCGCCGTCCGCCCGGGCGCGGGCCAGGGGGGCCATCGCCGCGACGGTATCGCGGGCGAGCTCGTCGAGGCGCAGCGGCTCCCGCTCCAGGGTCTCCTGGCCGGCGTCGGCGCGGGCCAGGGTCAGCAGCTCGCCGACCAGCTGGCTCAGGCGCTCCGTGTCCTCCCGCACGGCGGCCAGGACGTGGGCGTACTCCCCGGCCAGGCGGGGGCGCTCCAGGGCCACGTCGAGCCGGCTGGCGATCATGGTCAGAGGCGTCCGCAGCTCGTGGGAGACATCGGCGGTGAAGCGGCGCTGGCGCCGGAAGGCCTCGTCCAGCCGCTCCAGCATGCCGTCGAACGTGGCCGCCAGGCGTCCCAGCTCGTCGTCGCGGCCGCCGAGGTTGAGGCGCCGGGAGAGGTCGTCGGCGCCGATCTGCGCCGCCGTGCGGGTGATGCGGTCGACCGGATCGAGGGCCCGGCCGGCCAGGAAGAGCCCGCCGGCGAGGGCGAACAGCAGCACCAGGGGGATGGCCAGGGCCATGAGCAGCAGCAGGTGGTGGAGGGTCACCTCGATGTCCTGCTCGGAGCGCGCCACCTGCACCACCGCCGCCAGCCGCCCGTCGTCGACGACCGGCAGGGTCAGGACGCGCCAGGGCTCGCCCCCGGCCAGGAGCACGGTGCGCAGGCTCTGGTCGCCCCGGGAGCCTGAGGCGATGGCGGCGGCGATGGCCGGCAGGGGGGAGCGGGCGTCGCTCGCGATCAGGCGCTCCCCGGTCGCCTCGTACAGGGCGACCACCACCCCGGCGGCCAGATCGCCCGGGCGCTCGCTGAGCACCGGCGGGCGGCTGCGCACGTTGGCCGTGGCGATCACCCGCTCCGCCTGCGTCGCCAGGAGGCGGTCCGTCTCGGCGTGCAGGGCCCGGGAGAGGCTGAGGTAGAGCACGCCGCCGAACGCGACGAGGCTGACGGCGAGGACGGCGACGTACCACAGGGTCAGCCGCACGCGGGTGCGGCCCAGCGCCCGGCGCAGTCGCGAGAGGCCGGAGCCGGAGCCGGCGGCCACGGCCCCCCGCCCGGTCACGGCTCAGGCGTCCCGCGCCGGGTCGCTCCCGGGAGCCGCCCCCGGCGCCCGGGGCGGCTCCCGGAGCTGGTACCCGGTGCCCCGCACCGTGTGCAGCAGGCGCGGCTCGTGGTCGTCCCCCAGGCGGCGGCGCAGGTAGCCGAGGTAGACGTCGACCACATTGGACATGGACACGAAGTCGTAGTCCCAGACGTGCTCGGCGATCTCCGTGCGGGTGAGCACCCGGTTGGGGTTGCGCACGAAGTACTCCAGGATGGCGAACTCCTTGCCGGTCAGCTCCACCGTGCGCCCGGCACGGCGCACGCGGCGGGTCACCGTGTCCAGCTCCAGGTCGGCCACCCGCAGCACCGGGTCCCTGGTGCGCCCGTCGCGGCGCAGCAGGGCCCGCACCCGGGCCAGCAGCTCGCGGAAGGCGAAGGGCTTGACCAGGTAGTCGTCCGCGCCGCTGTCCAGGCCGGCGACGCGGTCGTCCACCGAGTCGCGGGCGGTCAGCATCAGCACCGGGACGTTGCGCCGCCGGGCCCGGAGGGTGCGGCTGAGCTCGTAGCCGTCCAGCAGCGGCAGCATGACGTCCAGCACCAGCAGGTCGTACGGCTCGACCTCGGCCAGCTGCAGGCCGGCCTCGCCGTCGTAGGCCAGGTCGACGGCGTAGCCGTGCTCTTCGAGCCCCCGCTTCAGCACCCCGGCGAGCTGCCGCTCGTCCTCAACCACCAACAAGCGCATCCGACGGCCCTCGAGCAGAGCGTAGCACCCGAACATGAAGGGAAGATGAGAACGGCGTCTGCCTCGTTTCATCTTCCCTTCATCTCCGATTGCCATGCTTGTGGCCAGGCGTGTTTCCCGGGGCGCCGGATACGGCCGGGCCCGGCCAGGAGAGGAGCTGCGTTGAGACCCACCCGCGCCCCGAGCCGGCACTTCGCCGCCTTCGCCGTCGCCGTGCTGCTGGCCGGGAGTCTGCTCCCGGCGACCACGGCCGGAACAGGCTTCGCCGCGGACTCCGGGCCCGCGGACGCTGCGCCCACGGCGGGCACCCCGACGGCGGCGCCGTCGACGGCGATCCCGGGCGATACCCCGATCGACGCCGAGGCGGCGCCGGAAGCCGCCCTCACCCAGCCGGACTACGAGACGGTCAAGGCGAGCTGGGACACCCGGTTCAAGCCGGCCGAGGGCGCCGACGTCGCCGTGCCGGTCGCCGGCTACGCCGCCAGCGGCGGCCTGGAAGGGCTGCAGGTGGCGGACGGCTTCCAGGGGCGCCCCGGCGCCTCCCTGCTGTGGACGAACGACGACGGCTGGGTGGAGTGGGACGTGGACGTCCCGCAGGACGGGCTGTACGAGATCACGGTCGACTACTACCCCATCCCCGGCAAGCGGTCGAGCGTGCAGCGCAACCTGCTGCTCGACGGGCAGCTCCCTTTCCGGGAGGCCGAGCGCATCGTCTTCGAGCGCGTCTGGAAGGACGCGTTCTGGCCCCCCAAGCGGGACAACCAGGGCAACGACGTCCGTCCGCCGCAGGTGGAGGCGCCCCAGTGGGAGAGCAAGACCCTGGAGGACGCGGACGGGCGCTACGACACGCCCTTCCAGTTCGCCCTGACCGCCGGGCGCCACACCCTGCGCCTGGAGGCGGTGCGCGAGCCGGTCGCCATCGGCGCCATCCGCCTGCACACGCCGACCGTGGTGCCCACCTACCAGGACCGCCTCGCCCAGTGGCGGGCGGCGGGGTACAGCGAGGTGACCGGGAACAAGAAGGTCAAGCTCCAGGCGGAGCAGGTCTCCCTCAAGAGCGACCCCACCATCCGCGGCGAGGTGAGCTTCGACGCCCTGGCCGAGCCGAGCGCCGACGGCCGCTTCCGGCTCAACTCTTTCGGCTGGCAGCGCTGGCGCCTCCCCGGCCAGTGGGTGCGCTGGACGGTGGACGTCCCGGAGAGCGGGCTGTACGAGATCAGCTTCGACGTCTGGCAGGGCTGGTCCGGGCAGCGCCCCCGCGCCCGTGAGCTGCGCATCGACGGCGCCGTGCCGTTCCGGGAGATGCAGAGCATCCTCTTCCGCAGCGGCCGCGACTGGCGCCTGGAGACGCTGCGCCAGGACCAGCAGCCGCAGGGGACGCCCTACCTCTTCTACCTGGCCAAGGGGCAGCACGTCCTCGAGCTGAAGGTGACCCTGGGCTTCATGTCCGAGACCATGCGCGTCCTGGACGACACCATCTCGGAGATGAGCCAGCTCAGCCGGCAGATGCTGATGATCACCGGCGCCAATCCCGACCCCAACATGGAGTGGGACCTGGACCAGCAGATCCCCGACCTCGTCCCCCACCTCAAGGCCATCGCCGACCGGCTGGAGGTGCAGGCCCGGCGGATGGAGTCGGCCGGGCAGGCCCACAACGACGCCTCCCAGGCCTTCCGCGCCGTCGAGGCCCAGGTGCGGACGATGGTCAACCGGCCGCACGACATCCACCGCCTGCTCGACGACTTCGAGCGCAGCCAGGGCACCCTGGCGGAGTGGCTGCTCAATCTCCAGAGTCACCAGCTGGCCGTCGACTGGCTGATGGTGCACTCCCCCGACGCCCAGCTGCCCCGCGTCCGGGCCAACTTCTTCGAGCAGACGGCCGCCTCGCTGACCACCTTCCTGGCCTCCTTCACGCACGACTACACCGGTCTGGGCAGCACCTACCACCCCGGCCAGGACGACGACGCCACCGTGCTCAACGTGTGGGTCGGCCGGGGGACGGAGTGGGGCCAGATCATGAAGGACATGATCGAGGACGACTTCACCCCGGCCACGGGCATCAAGGTCAACCTGCACGTCATCCCGCCGGCCAGCCTGGGGGACACCGGCGCCACCACCCTGCTCCTGGCGGCGACCGCCGGGGAGGCCCCGGACGTGGCCGTGGGCGTGCCCTCCCAGCTCCCGGTGGACTTCGCCGTGCGCAAGGGGCTGGTCAACCTGAACGAGTTCCCGGACTACGCCCAGGTCGCCCAGCGCTTCCGCCCCGGCGCCCTCGTCCCCTTCCGCTACGCCGTCCCGGGCACCCAGAAGCCGGGCGACTGGGCCCTGCCGGAGACCCAGGACTTCACCATGCTCTTCTACCGCACGGACATCCTGCAGGACCTGGGGATCAAGCCGCCCGACACCTGGGACGACGTCTACGACGCCCTGCTCAAACTGCAGCAGAGCGGGCTGGACTTCGCCTACCCGCCGCCGACGGGCACCACCCAGATCAGCGAGGGCGCCTCCGGCTTCACCCCCTTCCTCTTCCAGAACGGCGGCGATTACTACCGCTGCGACGACACCGGGGCCTGCCGCTCGTCCCTGGATTCGCCCCAGGCGCTGGCCGGGTTCCAGGAGTGGACGGACCTCTACTCCAGCTACAAGGTGCCCCAGCAGGCCAACTTCTTCACCCGCATGCGCACCGGCGAGCAGCCGATGGGCGTGTCCACCTACACCACCTACGTCTCCCTCTCCACGGCCGCCCCGGAGCTGACCGGGCGCTGGGCGATGCGCCCCCTGCCCGGCCACCGCTGCGGGGTCACCTCCCTGGCCAGCGGGCAGGTCATCCCCTGCCCGGCGGGGAGCGAGCCCGGCACGGTCGTCCGCACCAGCGGCGGCACCGGGCAGGCGGTGGTCATCTTCAGCCAGAGCAAGCAGAAGGACGCCGCCTGGCAGTTCGTCAAGTGGTGGACGAACAAGGACTCCCAGCAGCGCTTCGGCGGCGAGCTGGAGGCCCTGATCGGGGTCGAGGCGCGCTGGAACACGGCCAACCTGGACGCCCTGCAAGCGCTGCCCTGGCCGCGGTCGGACATCGCCTCCATCCTGGAGCAGTGGCGCTGGTTCCGCGAGCCCCCGGTGGTGCTCGGCGGCTACTTCACCGGGCGCCACGTGCTGAACGCCTGGAACAAGGTCGTGCTCCAGGGGGCCAACCCGCGGGAGGCCCTGGAGGACGCCGTCTTCGACATCAACAAGGAGCTGGCCAAGCGCCAGGAGGAGTTCGGCGTCCACGTCGACCCCTCCATGTACAGCCGCAGCTCCGGCTAAGCGTGCCCGACACGGTTGGGGGAGCGAAGAGCGTTTCTTCCTGGGGACTCCGTCCCCAGCCCCCTTCTTGAGAAGCGTTCTGAGGGGAGGGGGAGCCGATGCCGCGCCCGCCGCGCCCGCCGCGCCCGACACACCCGCCGCTGCGCACCGCCCGCATCGGGCGCCGGCTGGCGCTCGGGGTGCGGGCCGCCGCCGGGGCCGCCGTCTGCCTGGTGCTGCTCCTCGTGCCGGGTACGCCCGCCCACGCCGACCGCCAGTACTCCTGGACGCTGGACAAGGACAGCCAGCACCTCGCCTCCCCGCTGCCGTACCTCTACGACTCCGAGATCGACGGCATGCAGGAGCCGACGGGGACGTTCAAGAACCCCTCCGACCTCTTCATCGACCCGTCCGGGGACCTCTGGATCGCCGACACCGGGAACAACCGCATCCTGGAGTTCGACGCCGGCGGCGCGTTCCTGCGGGAGGTGGGCACCGCCGAAGGCGACGGGCAGCTGAACGCCCCGGAGGGGGTGTTCGTCGCCGCCGACGGGGCCATCTGGGTGGCCGACCGGGGCAACGGGCGGATCGTGCAGTTCGCGCCGGACGGCAGCTTCGTCAAGGCCCTGGGCAAGCCCAGCTCCAAGCTGCTGGAGGAGGACCAGGTCTACCAGCCGAACAAGCTGGTGATCGACCGCCGGGGCTACATCTACGTGCTCAACGGCGGGGGGGACTACCGGGGGATCTTCCTGCTGGACTCCGAGGGCGAGTTC
>DATLLM010000452.1:0-2294 GCA_035537855.1 Chloroflexota bacterium
ACCGCGCCCCCCGTGGACAGGTAGAGCAGCACCCCCCAGACCGTGCCGGCGTCCGTCCCGGCCAGCACGCCGTGCAGCAGCGCCAGCACGAAGACGGCGAAGGTGAGGTAGTGCAGGCGGCGCCAGGCCCGCTGGCCGATGACGCGCCGGACGAAGAAGCTGGCCACGATCGCCAGCAGGAGGTAGAGGGCGAGCACGCCGAGGGCCGTCCACAGCGGCCGGTACGGCGCGGCGAAGGGCACCAGCAGCTGGGGCAGTGAGAACCCGATGTAGCGGTCGCCGAGCAGCGCCAGGACGTGCAGGGCGGCCACCGCCACCAGCAGCAGCGCGGTGAAGCGGTGCAGGTCGAAGGCCCGCCAGCGGGCGAGCCAGGGCTCGAGGCGCCGCGTGCGCACGGCCAGACCGAGGGCGACGTCGAGCGTGAGCAGCACGTAGGCGCACAACCCGGCGGCGCGGGAGAGGTACCACCAGACGTGGCCCGCGTCGCCCCCGCCGAGCGCGCCGAGCAGACCAGGGGCAGCCGGGGCGACGCCGGCGTTCACCTCAGGAGCCCCGCATCCGCAGCCGGGGGCTCCCCCCCGGCGGCGCCGGCGCCGCCGTCGGGGCGGCCGGAGCGGTGGGCCCGGCGCCGGCCCGGCGGGCGGGGACGACGCGGGTCGCGGTGGCCGGCGGGGCCGGCAGCGCTGCGGGCTGCGGGCCCCGGGCGATGGCCATCCAGAAGCCGGCCAGCACGAGGCCGCTGCCGGCGACCACCGCCCAGCGGGCGCCGCCACGGCGGCGGGGCGAAGGAGCCATACCGCCCACGGTACGCCCGCCGGCTCAGGCCCACCTCAAGCGCAGGTAAGCGGGGCCTAAGATGTCCGCCTCGGTGGACCGCCTGAGCGGGGCAGACGCCTACCGCCGGGGCCCGGGTCCGCCGGGGGCGGGCTCAGTCACTCGCCGCCATGTCCGCGTTGCCCCCGATGCCCTTCCAGAAGGCCGTGCCGGCCTGGGCGGAATCGTCGACCGCCTGACGCGGGGAGATCTTGCCCCGGAAGCCGTCGATCAAGGCGGGCACCATCGCCTCGGCCAGCTCGTTGTAGCGCACCGCAAGCGGCCGGGTGCGCCCGTCCGGCGAGGTGAACCCGGGCATGATGACCTTCCACATCGGGTCGGTGGTGAAGGGGGGCGCCTCGAAGAGGCTGCGCCGGGCCGGGGCGTTGCCCCCGGCGCTGTTGTAGAACCCCATCTGCTGCGCCGGGGCGTTCCACCACTTCCCGAACTCCCAGGCGGCGTCCAGGTCCTTGCTCGCCTGGGCCAGCGCGCTGGAGACCGAGGCCAGGTTCTGGTTGTTGTTGGGGTGCTTCGGCCAGAGGAAGACGCCGAAGTTGAGGTCGGGGGCGGAGAGGGGGTAGGTGGGAATCCCGGTGGTGGTCGTCTCCCACATCCCCACCTTGCCCGTGATCCGCCCGGAGGACCACGGCGAGGGCAGCCCGCTGTCCGGCGGGACGACGCTGCGGTCCTTCTGGATGAGGGTGACCAGGTACTCCATCGCGTCGTAGGCCGGCTGGGCGTTCATCGCCACCGCGGTGCGGTCCTTGTTCCAGAACTGCCCGCCGTAGCGCCGCACGAACCCCAGGAACTGGTTCATGTTGATCTCGCGCGTGCTGAACTCGTAGTAGTCGAAACCCCACTGGGCCGAGCCCGGATCGGGGCCCGGCTTGGTCATCCGGCGGGCCCACTCGCGGAACTCTTCGACGGTGGTCGGCGTCTTCTGCGGGTCGAGCCCGGCGCTCGCCGCCAGGGAGGTGTTGTAGAACGGCACCGTCAGGCTCAGCTCACGCGCGATGCCGTAGTTGCTGCCCTTGTACTGCAGCGCCTGCTGGAAGCGGGGCAGCAGGTCGGGAGCGTTGAACTCCTTGTCCGTCTTGAAGTAGCCGTCCAGCTTGGCCAGCGCCCCCTTGGCGGCGCTCTCGAACGTCCACACCTCCTTCAGGCGGGTCACGTCCGGCGGATCGCCCGCGGCCGACGTCGTCTGGAACTTGGTGAACAGGGCCGTCTGGTCGGCCTCCGGCTCCGTCTTGACCTGCACCTTCTGCTCGGCGCCGACCGTCTGGTTGAAGACCTCCACCTGCTGCTGCTGCCACACCAGCGAGGAGCCGCTGCCCAGGGCCATGAAGCGCACCGTGGCCACGCTCGTCCGCACCCGCTTCGCCGGCGGGCTGGACTCCCCCGGCGCGCCGCAGGCCACGAGAGCGCCCAGTCCGGTGGCCGCCAGCACCCCCGTCCCCAGGCCCGTCAGGCCCGTCAGGCCC
>DATLLM010000453.1:0-4172 GCA_035537855.1 Chloroflexota bacterium
GGCCGGCGCCCCCGAGCGGGCCGCCCCGCCGTTCGGCGCCGGCCCCTTCGCCGGCGGCTTCGGGCCGGGGCCGTTCGGCGGGCGCCCCGGCCAGGGGCCGTTCGGCGGCCGGCCGGGCCCGGACGTGCGCTGGGCGGCCGCCTGGAACGATCCCCGTCCGGGCCGGGGCGCACCCGGCCGGGGCGTGCCCGGCCCCGGCGGCGGGCCCCAGCGGCGCACGCTGGTCATCGTCCACCGCAGCGGCGACGGCGGGCAGGTGGAGGCCCGGGTGCCGCTCGAGCTCGGCGAGGCCGGCCGGGGGCTGATCCCCAAGCAGGTGCGCGAGGGGCTCGAGAATCACGAGATCAACCTCGACGAGGTGCTCGAGCGGCCCCAGATCCTGGCCGCGACGCCCGCCGGGGAGACGATCGTCTCCCTCCAGGACGTCGACGGCGGGCAGCTGACCATCACCGTCGAGTAGCGGCGAAGGCCAGGGCCTCCTCCCGGGTGGGTATCCCCGCCCGCCCGCCGAGGGCGCCGCACTTCAGGGCCGCCGCCGCCGCCGCCAGGCGCAGGGCCGGGCGGACGCCGTCCCCTCGCGCCCGGGCGTACAGGAACGCCCCGTGGAAGACGTCGCCGGCGCCGGTGGTGTCCACCACCGCCGGCGCCGGGAACGCGGGGACGTGGAACGTCCCCTCCGGCGCGGCGCACCAGCAGCCGTGCTCGCCTTCGGTGACCACCACGACGGGGGGGCCGAGGCTGCGCATGGTCGCGGCCGCGTCCAGCAGGGCCGGCCCGCGCAGGTCCGGCTCGGCGCCGCCGGGCGGGTCGAGCGGCGGCGGCGGCGCGCCGGCCCCCGCGTCCGCCACCGCCGGAGGGTCGGCGAACATCCGCGCCGCCCGGGTCAGGCCCCGGCCCGCGCGGTAGGCGACGAGCTCGGTGGCGAAGAAGCGGGAGACGATCAGGTAGTCCAGCAGGGGGAGCAGCTCGAGCGTCGCCGGATAGAAGTGGGTGCCGTCGAAGCTGACCTCCCGCCCGGCCGCCCGCGCCCAGCGGGCGGCTTGCAGGGCCGCCGGATCGGCGTCGCTGACGTGCAGGATGCGCCCGGCGGTGACGTAGTCCCGGTCGACCTCCTGGGGCTGCAGGGGGCGCAGGGAGCCGCGCTGGCCGAGGAAGCTGCGCGCTCCGCTGCCGGCGTCGACGAGCACGATCGTGACGTGGGAGGTGGCCCCCGGCTCGACCACCACCCCGGAGACGTCCACCCCGTAGCGGCGGAAGTCTTCGAGGATGAAGTCGCCCGCCGGGTCGTCCCCGACCTTGCCGACGAAGCCGGCGGCGCCGCCCAGACGGGCGACGGCGACGGCCGCCGTCGCGGCCATGCCGCCCCCCTGGCGGTCGCGCCGGCGGATGGAGGCCCGTCCCTCGGCCGCGGGGATGTTGCTCAGCAGGAGCAGGTCGTCGACGCAGGCCAGGCCCATTCCCACCACGTCGACGCTCACGCCCGCATTGTAGTCCGCCGCCCGGGCCGGGGCGCCCGGGCCTCCCGTCGCCACCGCACTACAATGGGGGCATGGACACCCTGGCCGGACCGCTGGCGGCGGAGCGCCTCGGGGGGCGCCCGCCGGACATGCTGACGGTGGACGACGCGTTCGAGCGGGTGCTGGCCGCGTTCGCCCCGCTCGAGGAGCACGAGCGCGTCTCCATCCTGGACGCGCTCGGGCGGGTGATCGTCGAGGACGTGCCCGCGGACATCGACGTGCCCCCGTTCGACAACTCGGCGATGGACGGCTACGCCGTGCGGGGGGCGGACGTGGCCCGGGCGACGGCGGAGCGCCCGGCGACGCTCCGCCTGCTGGGGGAGGTGGCCGCCGGGCAGGTGGCGGCGCGCCCGGTCGGTCCGGGCGAGGGCTACCGCATCCTCACCGGGGCGCCCCTGCCGCCCGGGGCGGACACGGTGGTGCCGTACGAGTACACGGACGGGAAGGGCTTCGGCGGCTGGCGCGCCGGCGCCGGCGCGGCCGGGGAGTCTGTGGCCGAGCGCGAGGTGCGCGTCTTCCGGGCGGTCGAGGCCGCGGACAACACCCGCCGCGCGGGGGAGGACCAGCGGCGCGGGGAGGTCGTGCTGCGGGCGGGCACCCTGGTGCGCCCGGCCGAGGTGGGGGTGCTGGCCTCGCTCGGGCGGACGCGGGTGTGGGTCCACCGCCGGCCGCGGATCGCCGTGCTGTCCACGGGGGACGAGGTGGTGCCGGTCGACCAGCCGCTGGGCCCGGGGCAGATTCGCAACGCCAACTCCTGGTCGCTGCTGGCGCTGATCCGCCACTACGGCGGCGAGCCGCTCGACCTGGGGATCGCCCCCGACCGCCCCGAAGCGGTGCGCGAGCGGCTGCTGGACGGGGTGAGCCGGGGGGCCGACCTGCTGCTCACCTCCGGGGGCGTCTCCATGGGCGACCGGGACGTGGTCAAGGGGCTGTTGCAGGAGGAGGGGGAGATCGCTTTCTGGTCGATCGACCTGCGGCCGGGGAAGCCGCTGGCCTTCGGGCGCCTGCGCGGGGTCCCGATCATGGGCCTGCCCGGCAACCCCGTCTCCTCGATGGTCACCTTCGAGCTCTTCGCCCGACCGGCCCTGCTGCGTCTGGCCGGGCAGCGCCGGCTGCGCAAGGTGCAGGTGGAGGCGGTCGCCCAGCAGCCGATCAGCAACCGCAGCGGGCGGGAGAACTTCATGCGCGGCGCGCTCAGCCGGCGTCCGGACGCCGCCGGCGGGGGGACGCCGTGGCAGGTGCGCCTCACCGGGGAGCAGGGCTCGGGCATCCTGACCTCGATGGCCCGGGCGAACGCCCTGGTGCGGGTGCCGAAGACGCGGACGCGGATCGAAGCGGGGGAGCTGGTGACCGTCTGGCTCCTGGACTGGACCCCGCTCGAATAGGGGTTGCTCTGGTAGAGTTGAGTGTCGCTCCAGCCGGGGGCCCGATCGGCGTCGCGGGCGCGACTCCGCACGGGGCGCCGCCCGACGCGACGGACCGGCTGAAGGCACCCCGGCGGCGCCGAAGGCATCCCGGCGGCGCCGAAGGCACCCTGAAGAAAGGAGGTGAAGTGCGTGCCGCTCGAGACCGAAGTCAAGGCCAAGACGATTGTGGACTACCGCGTCCATGAGACGGACACGGGATCGCCCGACCTGCAGGTCGCGATCCTGACCCAGCGGATCAGGCAGCTGACGGACCATCTCAATGCCAATCGCCACGACCAGGCGTCGCGGCGGGGTCTGCAGGTGATGGTCGGCCGGCGCCGCCGGCTGCTCAAGTACATCAGCCGCCACGACCTGTCCCGCTATCAGCAGCTGATCGCCCGGCTGGGCCTGCGGCGCTGACCACCCGCCCCGCCGGGGTCGGGCCACAGCCGCCGGCGCGTTCCGCCCGGCGGTGGCGAGGCCTCGATCGGCCCGGGATGGGGCGCTGCGTGGCCGGGCCCTGCCCGCCGGGCGACCGCATGACACGGCGAAGCCGACCGGTTGTTAGTTATCGCGTGGACACGTGGGCCCGGTCGCCGCAGCGGGCGGAAGGCGGAGACCGGTGGCGAACGTGGGCACACCATAGCTAACAGACCGGAAGCCGGGTTTCGCCGTGCGACGCCCCCGCGGACGCGCCGGAGGGCGCGCCGCGCGGGGCGCACAACGGAGGAACACCAGATGGCTACCAGAACTCGCGGAGGGGCCGCCCGGGACGGGGCGACCCCGTCCGACGGCGCCGCCGACGGCGCCGCCCACGATCGCCCGGGCCGTCCCGGTCGCTTGCACGAAGATCCCCGGACCTTCGCTCGAGTCGTTCATCGCTCGCTCCCCTCGATCGGGTCGCTGCGGGTGTCGGGTGCAGCGCGTTCCCCGGAACGTTCCTGCACCCGGGAACGGACACGGACACCGTCCCCCAACCGGCTCCGGGCCGTCAAGGCTGCGAGCCGGGAACCAGGTCCGGGACCGAGTCGTTCTGGGTACCCGAGGCGCGGGCCCGAACCACAGGAGGAAGCTGGGACGTGCGGATCGTCGTCGCCGGCGTCGACGGCGCCGCCCTCGAGCGCCAGGTCACCGTCGACCCCTCGGGTAGCGCCACCGTCGCCGACCTCGTGGTCGGCCTCGCTGGATCAGCGAGCCGGGCCGACGTCGGCGTGGAGGTCGACGGCCGCTACCTCGCCCCGGCCACCCC
>DATLLM010000454.1:0-6015 GCA_035537855.1 Chloroflexota bacterium
CCGGTGACGTACCCGGCGACGCCGGCGGGCTTCTGGAACCAGGGCACGCCGATCGAGCTCGGCCTGAAGTTCCGCGCCGACGTCGCCGGGTACGTCACCGGCGTGCGCTTCTACAAAGGCCCGGCGGACACCGGCACGCACACCGGCAGCCTGTGGACGTCCGGCGGGCAGCTGCTCGCCACGGCCACGTTCGGCGCGGAGAGCGCCACCGGCTGGCAGCAGGTGAGCTTCGACGCCCCGGTGGCGGTGAGCGCCAACACCACCTACGTCGTCTCCTACTTCAGCCCCACCGGCAACCTGTCCTTCACCAACCAGGCGTTCGCCGCGGCGGGGGTCGACAACCCGCCGCTGCGCGCCTTGCAGGATGGGACGGACGGCCCCAACGGCGTCTTCCGTCTGGGCCCGGCCGGGGGCTTCCCCGACGAGACGTACGCCGCGTCCAACTACTGGGTGGACGTGATCTTCGTCCCCGGCGCGCCGCCCGCCGCCTGACGCCGGCCGCCGCCGGCCGCCGCCGGCTGACGCCGGCGGGGCGGCCCGGGGTCGGGAAGCGCGGGCGGGCCTACTCCCGGGCGGAGAGGCTCTCCCGCAGCACCTCGAGCTGGTTCGCCGTCCCCCGGCAGCGGTGCGTCTTCAGCGCCGCCTGGGCCGCCGGCACGTCCTCGCGGCGCAGCGCCTCCAGGATCGCGTCGTGCTCGGCCGCCGAGCGGGCGGCGTCGTGGCGGGCCCGGCCGAGGGCCCGGGCCGGCTCGTTGTGGTCGTAGACCAGGGCGATCTGGCGGTAGAGGTAGGGCTTGCCCGCCGCCCGCCAGAGGGCGGCGTGGAAGCGGTGGTCCGGGAGCATGCTCATCGGCCCCCGCCAGGCCTCCCGGTCCTCCGCGGTGAACGCCCGCACGGCGGCGTTGAGGGTCGCCCAGTAGATCAGGTCGTCCGCCGTGGCCTGGCGCGCGGTGTGCTCGAGGGCGAGGCACTCCAGGGCCAGCAGCACCTCGTTGCCCTCCACGATCCGGGCCTCGGTCAGGGGGGCCACGGTCACCGAGCGCCGCGGATTGGCCACCAGGAAGCCTTCCCCGATCAGGCGCTGGCAGGCGTGCATCACCGGGATGCGACTCACCCCCAGCTGGGCGGCGATGGTGGTCACCACCAGCTCCTGCCCGGGCCGCAGCGTCCCGGCCACGATGGCCTGGCGGAGACGGTCGTAGACCAGCTGCTCTCGGGTCGGCGACGGCGCGATGGCGTCCAGCATCCAGCGTGCTGTATACACTTCGGGCACCGTCAGCCGCAAGGGGGTCGCTACGGCCTCCCCCGGCGCCCCGCTGCGTCGCGTCGCCCCGGCGGCGCCGGCGACGGCGGCCGGACGAGCGCGGACACACCTACGGAGAGAGAGGACACGCGAGCCGATGTACTGGAGAGAAGTCGTCGCCAGCCTGTACGCCTGGGACCTGCTCGACGAGGGCCTGGACCACATGCTGGACGTGCTGCAGAAGGAGACGCTGACCAACTCGACGTACCTCGTCGCCCTGATGCACGACGAGAAGCGCCCCCTGACGGACTTCTACTACCCCCACAACCCCAAGCGCAAGGTGTACTGGACGGAGGACTCCCGCGCCTACTGGCGTCCCAACCCGGACCGCTACGCCGACAGCCGGATCAAGCCCCGCCTCTCGGACAACGAGGAGCTGCAGGGGCGGGACTGGCTGCAGGAGCTGATCGACGGCTCCCGGGCGCGGGGCATGGGCACCGGCGCCGAGCTCTCCCACACCTGGGTGGACAAGGAGCGCGCCGCGACCGAGTTCGCGGACTGCATGCAGAAGGACATCTACGGTCAGGCCTTCGACCAGCAGATGTGCTTCAACAACCCGGACGTGCGGGCCTACGGGATCGCCCTCTACTGCGACCTCGCCGCCGGCTACGACATCGACTTCGTGATGACCTGCGTGCGCGGCTTCAATCCCGGCCGGACCGCCCCGGCGGCGCGCACCCCGGAGCGCGTGCCGTTCGGCTCGAACGAGATCCAGCGCCTGGTGGGGATCGTCCGCGGGGGCTGCTTCTGCGAGCACTGCCAGCGCGCCGCCGAGCGCCGCGGGCTGGACTGGCCGGCGATGGTGGAGCGTCTGCGCTGGCTGGCGGACGGCTACGACCGCTTCAACGCCCGCCAGGCCTTCGACCTCAACCTGCTGTTCAACTCGGTGGAGACGGCCACCGCCTTGCTCGCCGAGATCCCCGAGCTCTACGCCTTCCTCAAGTTCCGCACGGACAGCATCACCGAGTTCTTCGGCCAGATCTATAAAGCCGTCCACGAGGCCAAGCCGGGGATCGACGTGCGCCTGAACCACTACGCCGGCTACCCCGAGCTGATGGGGCTCGACCTCAAGGGCGTCGGGCAGTTCATGGACAGCGTGCGCTCCTCCGACTACTCCGAGCAGAGCGGCGACCCGGCCCGGATGGAGTGGAAGCGCGGCTACCTGCACCAGGTGCGCCACGCCATCGGGGTCGACAAGTACTTCCTCTCCGCCATCTCCCCCCGCCCGAAAGCCACCCCCGAGCTGGTCAAGCAGGGCATCCTGATCAGCGCCCAGTGCGGCGCGGACGCCCTGACCATCGGCCACTACGACGGCTCCTGGATGAACTGCCTGCGGGCCATCAAGACCGGCCTCGAGGAGGCCGGCGTCGAGATCAAGCGCGACTAGCGAGAGGGAGAGGAGCAGAGATGAAGATCGATCTGGCGCTCGGCGAGCAGGCGTTCTCGGTCGACGTGCCCGTCCCGGACGAGCAGATCACCGTCGCCCAGGCCCGCTACACCCCGGCGACCAAGTCCTGGGAGGAGGTCGTCGAGGACGGCCTGCGCCAGCCCATCGCCGCGCCGCCCCTGCGCAGCTACGACCTCAAGGGCAAGAAAGTGGCCCTGATCACGGACGACTGGGGCCGGCCGACGCCCGCCCACCGGGTGCTCCCCGCCGTCTTGCGGGAGCTGCACGCCGCCGGCGCCCGGGCGGAGGACATCACCCTCTTCACCGGCACCGGCGTGCACCAGCCGATGGGGCGCGAGGACCTGATCCGCAAGCTCGGCCAGGAGCAGGTCGACCGCTACACCTGCATCTCCCACGACGCCTTCGACGAGCCGAACATGGCCTACATCGGCCTCTCCCCGCGGGGGACGCCGCTGTGGATCAACAAGATCGTCGCCGAGGCCGACTTCAAGGTGGTGGTGGGGCGCATCGCCCCCCACAACACCCACGGCTACGAGGGCGGGGCGAAGATGATCACCCCGGCCGTCTCCTTCTGGCTCTCCGTGCTGCGCAACCACTCCTGCAACTTCTCCCCCTACTGCGAGTACGGCTCGTACGGCCAGAACCCCTCCCGGGCCGACGTCGACGACATCGGCGAGATGGCCGGCCTGGACTTCATCGTCAACTTCGTGGTCAACCGCTTCGGCGAGCCCCTGCGCGCCTTCTGCGGCCACCGCCTGCTCGCCCACCGCGCCGGCATCGCCTTCGGCGACCGCGAGGTGTGGGGCGCCGAGATCGGCACCAAGGCGGACCTGACCATCGCCACCCTCGGCGCCAACCTGGCCCGCGGCGCCCACGCCCCGTCGCCGCTCGAGCAGGCCGCCATCGGGACGCGCAACCGCCAGGAGAGTGCGGGCCGCGACCCGGGGACGCTGATCTTCGTCGGTCACCCGGCCGGGCCCGTCGCCGTCCCCTCCCCCTGGGAGCAGGAGAAGTCCTCCTGGACGTTCGACCAGATCTTCATCGAGCACGAGCGGCGCGACCAGCAGCGCACCGCGCGCGAGATCTCGGACCGCTGCAAGTCCATCCGCGGCGAGTACTACGCCCGCCGCCCCGGCTACCTGTGCGACGTGGTCTTCGCCATCAACCGCCCGGCGGAGACGGTGCTGACCAAGAACAACGCCACGTTCGAGGCCGACCTGCAGCGGGCCGTGGACGCCGCCCTGGAGCGCCTCGGCAAGAGCGCCCGGGTGCTCATCCTCCCCGAGGCGGCCAACACCCTGCCCATGCCCCACTTCCACGACTTCCCTGAGCTGCAGAACCTGCCCTCCCTCGGCGACCTCACCGCCCCCTCGGGCGGCGTCCAGGTGGCCGCCGGATGACCGTCTTCCGCGAGGTCAGCGCGCGGGTCTTCCCCTGGGACCACGTGGACGAGGGCGTCGATCGGGTCCTGGACGTGCTCCAGGAGGAGACGCTGACCAACTCGCTCTACCCCGTGATCCTGATGCACGACGAGAAGCGCCCCCTCTCGGAGTTCTACTACCCCCACAACCCCCGGCGGAAGGTCTACTGGACGGAGGACTCCCGCGCCTACTGGCACTTCGACCCGGCCTTCTACCGCGACAGCCGGATCAAGCCCCGCCCGTCCGAGGACGCCGAGCTGAAGGACACGGACTGGGTGGCCTTCTTCGCCGCCGCCGCCCGCGAGCGGGGCATGCTCGCCGGGGTGGAGTTCTCCCACACCTGGGTGGACAAGGAGCGCCTGCGCGAGGAGCTCGCCGATTGCGTCCAGCGGGACGTCTTCGGCAAGCCCTCGGCGACCCAGCTCTGCCCGAACAACCCGCACACCGTGGCCTACGCCACCGCCCTCTACACCGAGATGGCGTCGCGCTACGACCTGGACTTCATCCAGACCTGCTTCCTCGGCTTCGCCGGCGCCCCCTCCTACCGCCAGAAGCTGAGCGAGGTGGAGCGCCTCTCCCGGCTCCCCCTCGGCACCTGCTTCTGCGAGAGCTGCCGCGGGGCCGCGGAGGCCCAGGGCCTGCCCTGGGAGGCCATCGTCGACCGGGTGCGCCGCCTCGCCGCCGGGCACGACCGCTACAACGCCCGCGAGGCGTTCGCCCTGCGCCTGCTGCTGGCCAGCACCACCAGCGCGTCGCAGCTGTTCGTCGAGATGCCGGAGTTCTACGCCTGGTTCCGCTTCCGCTGCGACTCCTACGTGCGCTTCTGGAAGGCCATCCACGCGGCCGCCCACGCCGCCCGTCCGGGCATCGACGTGCGCTTCAACGACTGCTGGATCTACCCCGAGATGCTGGGCTTCGACCTGAAGGGCATGTCCCCCTACTTCGACTCCATCCGGGCCGCCGATTACGTCGAGGAGACGGGCGACCCGGAGCTGATGGTGGCCAAGCGCGGCTTCTACCACGCCGTGCGCCGCGCCGTCGGGCTGGACAAGCACTTCGTCACCGCGCTCTCCCAGCGCGTCCGGGCGACGCCGGCCCTGATCAAGGAGACCATCCTGATGTCCGCCCAGTGCGGCGCGGACGGGACGACCATCGCCAGCTACGACACGGCCACCCCGGCCCTGCTGCGCGCCGTGCGCGAGGGCTTCGCCGAAGCCGGGATCGAGGTGGCGGCCCCGGCCCGCGCCGGATAACCTGGCTGGCAGGACCACGCGACCACGGGGGCACGAGCCCCCCGGCCAGCGGCCGGGAGGCTCCGGAAGAAGGGCAGAGGAGGGCAGTGCAGTGACCGCAGCCGAAACCGAAACCGTCGCACCCCGGCGCACCAGCCGGAGGGCCGTCCTGGGAGGGATCGCCGCCGGCGCCCTGCTGCCCGTGCTGGCGGCGTGCGCCGCGCCGTCCGGCAGCGCCGGCACGAGCGGCGACACCTCAGCCGGGTCGTCGCAGCTCCCCAAGGAGCCGCAGCAGCTGATCATGATGACCTGGCTCGCCCAGGATCAGATGAGCCTGATGCAGAAAGCGGCGGACGTCGTCCGGCAGAAGTACCCCAACATCCAGACCGAGATCCAGAACACGCCCCAGGCGCAGATGATCCTCAAGCCGTCGACGATGGCCGCCGCCGGTATCCCCCCGGACGTGCTGCACACCACCGACAAGCAGGTGGTCGATTCGATCGCCCGCAGCCTCTTCTCCGACCTCACCCCCCTCGTGAACCGGGACAAAGCGGCCGCCCAGCTGGACGACTTCTACCCCGTCTACATCAACGGCATGAAGTACCAGAACAAGCTGCTGGCCCTGCCGGACTTCACCGGCACGTCGGTGAT
>DATLLM010000455.1:0-3188 GCA_035537855.1 Chloroflexota bacterium
GCTGGAGATTGCGCTCCACAATCAGACGCTGCAGTCGGGCCTGCGCCGGCTCCGTCGCCACCGGCCGGGCGAGCGCCCGCAGGATCGAATCGCCGTTCGGGGGGAGCAGGGTGGGACGGGCCATGGGCTCCCTTCTGCGCCGCCGCCGTCCGAACGGCGCCTGTGTCACAACTTATACGTGGCGCCGCTCCTTGCGCGCAAGCGCGGCGCCGTCTGGAGCCTGAGCTGCTCCCTGGTGAGCGGCACGCTGGGGGCACCGGCCGGGCGCTTGACACCCGTTCGCGGGCTCCTGTAGCATGCCGGACCTGTGACACAAGTAGCGCAGGTCATCGAGCAGCTGTGCGCATTCGACACGCCAACCGTGGGGAACGGACTCGAGCTGCTCGGCGTCCGCGACCCCTCCGCCGGGTACACCGGTCCGGACGTACGCGCCCTGATGCCGGAGATGGGCGTGCGCGCCGGGATCGCCGTCACCGCCCGGCTGGACACCACCTCGCCGGGCACCGACCGCCCGTCGATGGACGCGTTCTGGGACCTGCTGCGCACGGCCGAGCGCCTCTCCCGCGGCGCCGGCGGTGAGGGCGGCGTGCCCGTCTTCGCCGTCGTCGAGTCCGTCGGGTTGCGCCCCCGCCACACGGTGACCATCGGGGACGGGATGGGCACGCACCTCAAGAACGCCGGAGCTGTGGGCTTCATCACCAACGGCAGCATCCGGGACATCGCCGGCGTGCGGGCGGTGCCCCTGGCCTGCTGGGGCGCGGGGCTGTCGCCGCTGCACGGCCGGCTGCGCTGGCTCGACGCCGGCTCACCGGTGGTCGTCGACGGCATGACCGTTCGCCAGGGGGACCTCATCCACGCGGACGAGAACGGCGCGCTCTGCTTCCCCGCCGAGCTGGCCGGCGCCGTGCTCGAGCAGGCCGCGGTGGTGCGGGACAAGGAAGCGCGCATGTTCGAGACGCTGCGCCAGCCGGGGATGGGCGTCGACCGCTACCTGGCATCCCTGCGCGGCTAGGGCGGCGGTCGGTGGCGTAGCGGGGCGCCAGGCGGCGCCACCGCCTCAACGCCGCGTCCACCGGCGTGGGGCAGACTCGGACGGTTACCTGGGAGCCGTGGCCAGGATACGGGCCACCGGACCGGTCAGCCGCCGGCGAGACGAGTGGCCGGCGAGACCAGCAGTCGAGCACAGGAGTGGGGAAGACGATGACCGAGAGAGACAGACGTGTTCGGGGGATCAGCCGGCGGGCGTGGCTCGGCGGCGGCGCGGCCGGCAGCGTCGCCCTGCTGGCGGCCTGCGCCGGCCCGGGGGCCGGCCAGCAGCCGGCGGCCGCGCCGCAGCAGGACCTGAAGGGCACCACGATCGACTTCTGGGCCTGGAACGGGCCAGCCCATCCGGAGACGCTGGCGGTGCAGCACCTGATGGAGGACTTCAACACGAAGAACACCGCCGGCATCAAGGTGAACTTCAGCGCCCCCAGCACCGGCGGGCAGACCACCTACGAGAAGTACGTCACGGCCCTCACCGGGGGGGTGCCGCCGGACGCCGCCATCGGCCAGCACTTCTACATGAGCGACCTGTTCCGGCAGGGCGGGCTGGTCGACGTGGAGAGCGAGCTCAAGGCGAACGCGGACTGGAAGAAGGCCAAGAGCGGCCTCTCCCCGGAGATCCTGACCGGGGGCTTCACCTGGACGGGCAAGGTCTACGGCGTCCCCTACTACAGCAGCCACTTCGCCATGTACTACCAGCCGGAGCTGCTCAAGCGGGCCGGCCTGGCCGCCCCGCCGCCGAAGGCGTGGACCTGGGACCAGTTCGTGGACTACCAGAAGAAGGCGGCGACGCCGCCGGACGTGACCGGCTACGACGACCAGTTCTCCTACTCGCGGGCGGGGATGCTCGTGCTGAACAACGGCCACCGCTTCATGAGCGCGGACGGCACCAAGTTCTCCTACAACTCGCCCGAGGCCGTCGAGGCCATCGACTTCCAGCTGAACCTCGTGCGCCAGGGCCTGATGCGCGGCCACGACGGCTCGGCCAGCGGGGGCTACTCGGAGAAGCTCCCCCTGGGGCAGGTGGTCTTCCAGTTCGGGGTCGCCGCCCGGGTGCTCACCTACCGCAAGGACGGCACGCAGTTCGGCACCACCTACTTCCCCATCGGCAAGAGCAGCAAGGACAAGAAGAGCGTCACCCACGGCGAGGCCTACGGCGTCTCCGTGTTCAAGAACAAGGACGCCCGCAAGCAGCAGGCCGCCCTCGTCGCGGCCCTGTGGGGCACCCGCCCGGAGATGGGGCTGCTGATCGCCCGCGAGGCCGGCGCGCCGCCCTCGTACAAGTACACGGTGGAGGACCCCGCGTTCCAGGCCGAGTTCAAGAAGGACGCCGAGACCTGGCCCTTCTACGACCTGATCCCCGGGTTCATCCCCATGCCCAACTTCCCCGGCTTCGGCGACGTGCGGACCACCGGCGACAAGATGATCCCGGACATCTGGTCCGGTAAGGGCACGACCAAGCAGGTGCTGGACGAGTACACCCGGCTGGCCCAGCAGCGCCTGGACGAGGTGCTCAGGTAGCCGGCGTCGCGCCGCGGGCGGCGGCGGACGCCGCCCGCCACCCGCGCGGCCGCCCCGCCGGCGGCTACTCCCGCTGGCGGTGCTCGTCCGGGTAGCGCCGGCTCAAGGCGGTCTGGATCAACGGGATCAGCGCCCAGGAGAGCTGCGCCGCCGACGGGTTCAGCAGCGCCAGGGGCATGGACAGGCCGAAGACCGCGGCCATCGCCAGAATCCGCAGGCCGACGTACTCCGCCAGGCGCGGGGACGTCCCCGCCCGTAGCAGCTGCGGGTTCCCGGCGGCGTAGTGCAGCACGGCGAATTCGAGCAGGGCGACCACGGCCAGGGTCGCGGCGTAGAACATGGTCGCCAGGGGCAGGTCGCCGTAGCGGGCGATGACCTGCGTCGGGACGGGAATGAACGCCACGCCGAGCAGGAAGAACAGATTGCGCCACGCCAGGCGGTAGTCGTAGTCCACGATGAAGTGGAAGATGCGGTGGTGGCCCATCCAGAACAGCGCGATCACCAGAAAGCTCAGCGCGTAGGCGGCGATCCCGGGGATCAGGTCGAGCAGCGCTCCGGCCAGGGCATCGCCGGCCGGCGGCTCCAGCTCCGGCACCCGGATCTCCAGCGCCAGCAGGGTGATG
>DATLLM010000456.1:0-4393 GCA_035537855.1 Chloroflexota bacterium
GCCCGTCTTGAGGGCGTTGAAGCGGGCCAGGGGGTCGCGGATGAAGGCGACGTCCACCCCGGCCAGCTTCGGCGCCCCGTCCCAGGCGTCCGGCACGGCGTCCAGGGTCAGCCGGTCCGCGGTCAGGGCGCTCGCCCGGAAGGGGCCGGAGTAGAACCCCTTGCCGACCAGGGCGCTGGGGTCGCCCCCCTCCGGCACCTCGGCGACGTCGAAGATGGGGAAGGAGGCGGCGGTGGCCAGGTAGTTGGGCAGCCAGGGGTCGGGCTCCGTGGTCTTCACCCGCAGCGTGCCGGAATCGACCACCTCCCAGCGGGCGCCTTTGAGGGACGGCACCTGGACGCCGCGGGCCAGGTGGCGCTCGATGCAGGCCTGCACCGCGGCGGCGTCGATTCGCTTGCCGTTGTGGAAGCGCGCCGCCGGGTTGAGCTTGATGGTGTAGCCCTCCTGGCCGTCGGGAGCGATGCTGCTGGCGATCCAGGGGGCCAGCTTGTCCTCGGGGAGGATGCGGTAGAGCGTCTGGGCGACGCCGTAGGTGGAGTGCCACTGGGGGTTGTCCCCCGGGACCATGTTGCTGACCACGAAGCTGGTGCCGATGCGCAGCCGGCGGGGGGCCGCGCCCCCGGGCGCGGCCGGGCCCCCGGTGGTGGTGGCGCTCCCGCCGGGGGCGCCCCCGGCCGCGCCCGGCTCCCCCTGCGGGCCGCAGCCGGCGAGCACCGCCAGGCCCAGTCCGCCGGCCACCAGCGCCGTCCGCCGCGAGGTCCTGGTCGCGTCCGCCTCAGTCATCTGCCCTGCGCTCCTCGATCCGCGCCCACCGTCCCGGGGGCGGGAGCAGATGCTAACAAAGATGACAATTATTCGCACTAGAGAGCGGGGGCCGGCGCACGTTGCGCGGGGCGGCCGTCGCACCCCAGAATGGGCCCTGCTTGGAGAGGAGGTAGCCAGCGGTGACTTCGCAGCCGTTCGTCGCCGATCCCGCCCGTCCGGTCAAGATGGCGCTCTACGGGGTGCAGCACAGCCACGCCGCCGGGAAGGCCCGGGCGATGGCCGAGCACCCCCAGGTGGAGCTGGTGGGGGTCTGCGAGCCGGACCCCGCGGTGCGGGCCAGGGCCCAGGACAACCCCGCCTACGCCGGGCTGACCTGGCTGGACGATCCGGCCGCGTTCCTGGACGATCCGCAGGTCGTCGCCGTCTGCGTCGAGGGCTTCGAGGGCAAGTGCGTCGAGACGGCGCGCCAGGCCGTCGCCGCGGGCAAGCACATCTGGTTCGACAAGCCGGCCGGGGACTGGGCGATCTTCCAGGAGATGGTGGCCACGGCGAAGCAGCGCCGGCTGCACCTCCAGATGGGCTACATGCTGCGCTACAACGCCGCCTTCCGGCAGATCGACGCGTGGCTGCGGCAGGGGCTGCTGGGCGACCTCTACGCCGTGCGCGGGCACATGTCCACCTCGAGCCGGGCGGACACCCGGGGCCACACCTACTACCCCGGGGGGATCGCCTTCCAGCTGGCGCCGCACATGATCGACCAGATCGTGTGGCTCTTCGGGGCGCGCCCGGCGACGGTCACCTCGTTCCTGCGCAACGACGCCACCCCCGGCGTCCCGGAGCACGTGGACAACACCCTGGTGGTGCTGGAGTTCGGGCGGGGGATGGCGATGGTGGACATCGCCAATCTCGAGGCCGCCCCGGCGGCGCGGCGCTTCGAGGTCTTCGGCACCGGCGGCAGCGCCATCGTCCTCGAGCCGTTCGAGCCGGGGGGCACGATCCGGCTCTGCCTGGCCGCGGCCGGCGGCGGGCTGCCGGCGGGGGCCCAGACGGTCGGCGTCGAGCCCACCTCCCGGGTGCAGGCCTACGGGCACGAGCTGGTCGCGTTCGTCGCCACCCTGCAAGGCCGGCAGGCGCCGGATCGCCCGCTCGACCACGAGCTGACCGTCGAGGAGACCCTGCACCGCGCCGTGGGCACGATCGACGGCGCGCCGGCGACGGGCGCCGGGGGGCGGCGATGACCGCCCGGCTGCGGGCCGCGTTCGTCGGCGCCGGGCGGCGCGGCTTCGGCGCCCACTATCCGGCGGTGCGCGACCTGCGCCAGGAGGTGGAGGTCGTCGCCGTCTGCGAGCTCGATCCGGAGCGCCTGGCCAGGGGGGCGGAGTTCTTCGACCTGCCCCCGGACTTCCAGTACCAGGACCTCGACCGCATGCTGGAGGAGACCCGCCCGGACCTGGTCTACGCCGTGATGTGGCCCAACCTGCTGCGGCCGGTGGTCGAGCGCTGCTTCGCCGCCGGGGCCAACGTGGTGATGGAGAAGCCGCCGGGGCAGTCGCTCGCGGACGTCGAGGCCATGATCGCGGCCGCCGGCCGCGCCGGCAAGCTCGGCATGGTCGCTTTCCAGCGCCGCCACGCCGCCGTCTTGCAGGAGGCGCGGCGGCGCATCCGGGAGCGGGGCCCGCTGACCCTCTGCCTGGCCGAGTTCCACAAGGACCTCCTCCCCGGCGGGCCCCCGTTCTACGGCGTGACCACGCTCTGGGACGACGCCGTGCACGCCGTGGACACCGCCCGCTACCTCTGCGGCGGCGAGGTCAGCGCCGTCCACGCCTACGCCGACCACCCGTTCACGGACTGGCCGTCGGATTTCAACGCCCTGATCCGCTTCAGCAGCGGGGCGACGACGGTGCTCAGCGCCATGCGCTCGACGGGCGGCCGGTTCATGCGCTTCGAGGCCCACGGCCGGGAGCTGGCCGCGTACATGGACGACTTCCCGGCCGCCGTCCGCTTCGTCTCCGAGGACGGGGCGAAGAGCGAGTCGCTCACCGGGGCCCAGCTCGCCGGGAGCGAGACCTCCCGCGCCTACGACGGCGTGCTGGAGATGCACCGCCACTTCCTGGCCTGCATCCGGGAGGGGCGCCCGGCCACCTCGTCCCTCGAAGACGCCCTGGAGACGATGCGCCTGGTGCACCGCCTCGAGCGGGGCGAGCACTGACGTGCCCGCCCCGCTCACGCCCAGCGCCAGCTACAGCATCATCGTCCGCTGCCAGATCGAGAATCGTCCCGGGATGCTGGGGCGGCTCGCCTCCGCCATCGGCGCCGCCGGGGGCGACATCGGGGCCATCGACATCGTCCGCCAGGAGCGCGGCGCCCTGGTGCGGGACGTCACCATCAACTGCCGCGACGACGCCCACGGGCAGGAGATCACGGCGGCCATCGCCCCCCTGCCCGGGATCACCGTGCTCAACGTCTCCGACCGCACCTTCCTGCTGCACCTGGGGGGGAAGATCGAGGTCACCTCGAAGGCGCCGCTGCGGACGCGGGACGACCTCTCCATGGCCTACACCCCGGGCGTCGCCCGGGTCTGCCGGGCCATCGCCGAGGACCCCGGGCGGGCCTTCAACCTGACCATCAAGCGCAACACGGTGGCCGTCGTCTCGGACGGCACGGCCATCCTCGGCCTGGGCGACCTCGGCCCCCTGGCGGCCATGCCGGTGATGGAAGGCAAGGCGATGCTGTTCAAGGAGTTCGGGCAGGTGGACGCGTTCCCCATCTGCCTGGACACCACGGACGCGGACGAGATCGTGGAGACGGTGGTGCGGATCGCCCCGGCCTTCGGGGGGATCAACCTGGAGGACATCGCCGCCCCGCGCTGCTTCGAGGTGGAGGCGCGCCTGCAGGCCCTGCTGGACATCCCCGTCTTCCACGACGACCAGCACGGCACCGCCGTCGTCGTCCTGGCCGCGCTGCTCAACGCCTGCCGGGTGGTGGGCAAGCCCCTGGAGTCCCTGCGCGTGGTGGTCAACGGCGCCGGGGCCGCCGGGGTCGCCATCGTCAAGATCCTGCTCGCCTCGGGGGTGTCGCAGATCGTCGTCTGCGACCGGGCGGGGGCCATCTACGCCGGCCGCCCCGAGCACATGAACGCGTCCAAGCAGTGGCTCGCCGGGGCGACCAACGCCGCCGGGCAGCGGGGCGCGCTGGCCGCCGTGCTGGCCGGCGCCGACCTCTTCGTCGGCGTCTCGGCGGCCGGCGCCGTGGCCCGCGAGGACATCGCCCGGATGGCGCCCGATCCGATCGTCTTCGCCCTGGCCAACCCGGACCCGGAGATCGCCCCCGAGGAGGCGGCCGGCCTGGTGCGGGTGATGGCCACCGGGCGCAGCGACTACCCCAACCAGATCAACAACGTCCTCTGCTTCCCCGGCATCTTCCGCGGCGCCCTGGACGTCCAGGCCAGCGCCATCACCGACGAGATGAAGCTGGCGGCCGCCCGGGCGATCGCGGACGCGGTCGCGGACGACGAGCGCTCGGAGGACTACATCGTGCCCAGCGTCTTCAACCGCCGCGTCGCCGAGGCGGTGGCGGCGGCCGCCGCCGAGGCCGCCGTCGCCAGCGGCGTCGCCCGCCGGCCCCACGC
>DATLLM010000457.1:0-16974 GCA_035537855.1 Chloroflexota bacterium
CCGCCCAGGGTCAGCGCCTCCCCGATGGTGGGGTAGATGGGCACCCCGTGGCGGGCGGCCACCGCCCGCGAGAGGTCGTTCGCCGGCACCTGGTCGGTGTAGAGCGAGGCGATCTCGATCCCCGGCTCAACCCGGGTCCAGAAGAGATCGTAGCCGTCGAGCAGCTTGGTCAGCAGCACGTCCGCGTGGGACAGGGGGCGGTACTCGGTGACGACGGCGGCCACCCGCGGGCGCCGCCCGAGCCCGGCGCTCACGCGCTCTTGACCACCAGGGAGGCCACCCGGCGGTCGATGTCCTGCAGCGCCTCGCGCACGCCCACTTTGCCCTCTCGGATGGCGCCGAGATTCTCGACGCACACCTTGTCCATTTCCACCCACTGCGTCGCCCGGGGCATCGGCTTCGCCGCCTGGATGGCGGCCACGATGGCCTTCTTGTTGTCCGGGGGCTCCCGGTCCTGGAGGTACGCGCCGTTCAGCAGCGGCTTCAGGCTGGGCGCGAACTTGGCCAGCCGGAACCAGTCCGTCTGCCCCGCCGGACCGACCACCTCTTTCAGCAGCTCCCAGGTGACGTCCGGATTGCGCGTGTTGCGGGAGATGCCGTAGGCGAACGCGCCGATCGGCTGATAGGTCCCCTTCTTCATCCTGGGCAGGGGGTGCACGTCCCACTTGAAGCGGGCCCCGCCCTCCGCCTGGGCCTGCACGACCTGGTACAGGTTGTTCGTCTCCATCACCGCGATGGCCACCTTGCCCTCACGGAAGGTGCCCCAGACGCCGCCGGGGGCCGTGCCGACGGACATGAGCCGCAGCTTCCCGGAGAGGTCGGCCAGCCACTGCACCGTGTTCAGGGTCTCGGGGTCGCTCGCCCAGCGGGACTGCTGGATCTCGTCGTTCGGCGTCATCGGCTCCCCGCCGTTGCCCCGAATCCAGGAGTAGGCGAAGTGGGTCACGGCGTGATACATCTGGTAGAAGCCCCAGACGGAGTCCGCCTCGGCCTCCTTGCGCTCGGTCAAGCGGGTGGCCGCGTCGATCATCTCCTCGACCGTCCAGCTCTCTTTCGGCAGGGGGATCGCCTTCTGCTGGAAGAGGTCGAGGTTGAGGGCCACGTTGTTCGTGTAGACGCCGACCGGGAGGGCGTAGAGGGTGCCCTTCCAGGAGAGCCCGTCGACCACCCCCTCGACGTGGTCCTTCTCCTTGATCACCGAGCTGTCCCGCTTGGTGAAGGCGCTCAGGCTCTGCAGCGGCTTCGGCCCCTCCATGTACGCCGCCATGTAGTCCGGGCGGGTGCCGACCACGTCCACCCGGGTGTCGCTGGCCAGCATCGTGATCAGCTTGGGCAGGGTGTCCGCGCCTCCGGCGATGCGGGTCACGGTGACGTTGGGGAACTGCTCGGCGAAGCGCTTGACCATGGCGTCGTGCGCTTCCTTGCGCGTCCCGCCGTCCGAGCTCCAGACCACCCAGGTGAGCTCGTCCTTCTGGGTCTTGTCCAGGGGCTTCGGCGGCTGCCCCGCCGCCGGCGCGGCGCCGCCACACGCGGCGCTCAGCGCGGCGCCGGCCGCCGCCGGCGCGAACAGCGCCAGGTGCTGCCGGCGGGTGCGTCCTGCGCCCGCGCGAAGTTCGAGTGCCTCTGCCACCACCGTTGCCTCCTCCTCGGTCCGTTGGGCGCGAAGGCGCCGCCCCCCCGGCGCGCCGCGCGCCGGGGGAGTGTACGGCCCGGAGGGAGCCCGCAGAACGGGGGCGCTCCTCGAGCTCGTGCGGCTCCTCGAGCTACTTGGGCTGGATCGGCCAGCGCACGCCCTTGAAGGGGTTCTCGCCGCCGCCGTAGTCGATGTCCTGATTCAGCAGACGATCCATCTCCCGGAGTCCGCCCTGCATCGGCACCTCGCCGCTGAAGATCTTGTTCACCTCCGTCGCCCACATGGAGGTGTTCTTGGCGGCGTTGTAGTGCGCCCAGATGATCCCGTAGGGCCGCTTGAAGATGTTGGCGAAGACCTGCGGGTGCTGATACGGGAACTGCGACGGCACCCGGAAGAACTGCGCCTGGTGGCTCTTCTTGGCCGGGACGAGGTACTGGTTCTCGGCCAGGAAGGCCTGGAACTCGTCCTGCAGCATCCACTTCATGAAGGCCCAGGCCTCATCCGGGTGCTTGCTCTTCGACCAGGCCGAGAGGGGGTGCCCGGCCGTCCAGCCGGCCCCCGGCTTCCCCTTGACGCTGGGCACGGGCAGCATGTCCCACTCGAACCCCGTGCCGATGATCGGCCACATCCGGCGCCAGTCGTTCACCGAGCGCCAGTGGATGCCGATCTTGCCGGTGGCGAAGAGGTTCGTCCCCCCCCGGTCGATCGCCGGCTTGCCGCCCTGGATGCGCTCGCGCGCCGCCGTCGCCGCCGGGGTCGCGGCGGACACGTTGATCTGCTGTCGCATCAGCCAGTCGGCCGCCCAGGTGTGGGCCTCGACCGACTCCGGGATCTGCAGCTTGATCTCCACGTTGGGGTCGTACTGCGTGTGGGAGACGCCCTGCGACCAGATGAAGACGCCCAGGCCGTTGTAGCTGTCCAGGCCCCAGTGCATCCCCCAGACGTCGTTCGCCGGGTCGTTGATCCGCTTGGCGGCGTCCACCATCTCGTCCAGGGTCCAGTCCCCCTGGTTCCGCGTCCGCACCCAGGGGTCCTCGATCCCCTTCTGCTTGAACAGGGTCTTGTTGTAGTAGACGGCGTGGGGCTCGCTCCAGTAGGGCACGCCGTAGGTCTTCTGCCGCCAGCGCTCGATGCCGAGGATGGCCCACTCCTTGTCCAGGGCCACCTTGTCGCGGGAGAGGTAGCGGTCGACCGCCAGCACGAACCCGTTGTCGTACATCTGGGGCAGGGACTGGAACTCGGAGTCGAACAGGTCCGGCCCGGAGTCGCTCGCGAACATGGTGGTCAGCTTCTGCTGGTTGAAGTCCCCGGTCTTGTCCACCTCAATCGTGGTGCCGGTCTTCTGGCCGTACTCCTGCCAGCTCGGCGCGAACTGGTCCATCGCCGGCGGTCGCCAGGAGAGAAACGTCAGCGTCACCGGGGCGCGGCCGGAAGCCGCCGGCTGAGCCGGCGCTGTCCCCGGTCCGGCGCAGGCGAGTGTCAGCAGTCCCGCTCCGGCCGCACCGCCGAGCAAGACCGTCCGGCGCTTGGTCATGGGCGTCCTCCTGCCTCCGAGAAGTTGTGGTAGCTATAGCACAGCCCAGTTGGCGCCGCCACGGGACGGTGGCCCGCCGCCGGGGCGGGGGCACCATCCGGCGCGCGCTGCGTATAGTGATGGGCTCGCCGGCGCGGAGGATGTGGGAGATGCGGGAAGCGAAGATCATCGCCACCATCGGGCCGGCCAGCGACCCCCCGGACGTGCTCGCCGCCCTGCTGGACGCCGGGATGGACGTCGCCCGGCTGAACTTCTCCCACGGCACGCTGGACGAGCACGCCGCGCGCATCGACCGCCTGCGCGCGGCCGCCCGGCAGCGCGGCCAGCCGCTGACCCTCTTGCAGGACCTGCAGGGCCCCAAGATCCGCACCGGCCCGCTCGCCGGCGGCGCGCCGGTGCACCTGGCGACCGGCGCCCGCCTGGCCATCACCACCTCGCCCCTCGAGGGCACCGCCGAGCGGATCAGCGCCAGCTACCCGCTCCTCCCCCGGGACGTCCAGCCGGGGAGCCGCATCCTCATCTCGGACGGAGCGCTCGAGCTGCGCGTCGTCGCCACGAGCGACGACGAGGTGCTGACCGAGGTCGTCGCCGGCGGCGAGCTGCGCCCGCGCCAGGGGATGAACCTGCCGCGGGTGAGCATCACCGCTCCGGCCCTGACCGAGAAGGACATCGCGGACCTGGACTTCGGGCTGCGCCAGGGCGTGGATTGGGTCGCCCTCTCCTTCGTCCGGCGGGCCGAAGACGTGCGCGAGCTGAAGCGCCGCATCGCCGCCGCCGGCAGGTCCACCCCGGTGATGGCCAAGATCGAGAAGCCGGAGGCCCTGGACGACATGCCGGCCATCCTCGCCGAGGCGGACGGGATCATGGTCGCCCGGGGCGACCTCGGCGTCGAGCTGCCTCTGGCGGAGGTGCCCCTGGTGCAGAAGCAGCTGATCGCCGCCTGCAACGACGCCGGCAAGCCGGTGGTCACCGCCACCCAGATGCTGGAGTCGATGATCCGCAGTCCCCGGCCGACTCGCGCCGAAGCGAGCGACGTGGCCAACGCCATCCTGGACGGCACCGACGCCGTGATGCTCAGCGGCGAGACGGCCGTCGGCGACTTCCCGGTCGAGGCGGTGCGCACGATGGCCACCGTGGCCAACGTGGTCGAGGCCGGCGGGCGCTCGGGGGCCAGCTCGGAGCGCCCCCTGTGGCAGATCGCCCGCAACCAGACCGTCTCGGATGCCATCTGCGAGGCCGCCGCCGCCGCCGAGCGCGTCCTGGACGTGCGCGCCATCGTCGCCTACACCCAGACCGGGAACACCGCCCGACTGGTCTCCCGGCTGCGCCCGCGGGCGCCGATCCTGGCCTTCACCCCGCGCGAGGAGACCGCCCGGCGGATCAACCTCTACTGGGGGGTCACCCCGGTGCTCAGCACCCCGGTGAGCAATCTGAGCCAGCTCGGCGCGCAGGTCAGCCGCGAGCTGACCGCCCGGGGCGTGGCCCGCCCCGGGGACATGGTGGTGATGACCGGCGGCCACCCCCTGCCGGACCGCACCGGGACGAACTTTCTGAAAGTGGTCGAGGTGGAAGGGGCGCCGGACCTGGCGGACGTGGCCAGTGATTAGGCGCGCCCCGGAGCGCGACGGGGAAAGCGGTCTGGGCGGCGCCGTCGACCGCTGGCTGGAACGAGACGGGGCCCCATCGCCGCTCGGCGCCACCTGGGTTGAGGACCACGCGGCCTACAACTTCGCCCTCTACTCCCGCCACGCCACGGCCGTCACCCTGCTCTGCTACCGCCGGGAGGACCCGGTCGATCCGGTCTTCACCTACCGCTTCGACCAGCGGCGCAACAAGACCGGGCGCGTCTGGCACTGCTGGCTGCCGGCGGCCGACCTGCAGGGGGCGACGCTCTACGCCTACCGCGTGGACGGTCCCCGCGACCTGCCCGCCGGCCACCACTTCGACCCCCAGAAGGTGCTGCTCGATCCCTACGCCCGGGGGGTCTACTTCCCGCCCCGCTTCTCCCGCGCGGCCTGCTCGCGTCCGGGGCCGACGGACGGGCGGGCCCCGCTCGGGGAGCTGCCCACCACCCGCCGGCCTTACGCCTGGGGCGACCAGCTGCGCCCGCGCCACACCTGGGACACGGTCATCTACGAGGTGCACGTCAAGGGCTTCACCGCCCACCCCGGCTCGGGCGTCCCCCCCGAGCAGCGCGGCACCTTCTCCGGCCTGGCGGCCCGCATCCCCTACCTCCAGGACCTGGGCGTGACCGTGGTCGAGCTGCTCCCCGTGCAGCAGTTCGATCCGCACGAGGGCAACTACTGGGGCTACATGACCCTCAACTTCTTCGCCCCCCACCGGGCCTACGCCGCCGGTGACCCGCTCGACGAGTTCCGCGACCTGGTGCGAGCGATGCACGGCGCCGGTATCGAGGTCTGGCTGGACGTGGTCTACAACCACTCGAGCGAGTTCGACGCCAGCGGCCCCACCTACACCTACCGGGGCCTGGACAACCGCACCTACTACCTGATGGGCCCGGACCTGGGCACCTACCGCAACGACACCGGCTGCGGCAACACCCTGCGCTGCGGCCACCCCAGCGTCCGCGCCCTGATCATGGACAGCCTGCGCTACTGGACGGAGACGATGCGGGTCGACGGCTTCCGCTTCGACCTGGCCTCGATCTTCACCCGCGACCAGAGCGGGACGGTCGACCTGGACGATCCGCCCTTGATCGCCGAGATCTCCTCCTTCGCCGACCGCACCGACCGGCGGGTGGTCGCCGAGGCCTGGGACGTCGCCACCTACCAGCTCGGGCAGGCCTTCCCCGGCTTCACCTGGCTGCAATGGAACGGCAAGTTCCGCGACGACGTGCGCTGCGCCGTGCGCGGCGACCCGGGCCGGATCCCGGACCTGATGCGCCGCCTGTACGGCAGCGACGACCTCTTCCCGGACGGGCTGGAGGACAGCTACCGCCCGTACCAGAGCGTCAACTTCGTCACCTCCCACGACGGCTTCTGCCTCTACGACCTGGTCAGCTACGGGCGCAAGCGGAACGCGGCCAACGGCTTCGCCAACCGGGACGGGGTGGACGAGAACTTCTCCTGGAACTGCGGCTGGGAGGGGGACGAAGGCGCCCCGGCCGGCGTGCTCGCCCTGCGCCGGCGGCAGGTGAAGAACTTCTGCGCCCTGCTGCTGCTGGCCAACGGCGTGCCCATGCTCGTCGCCGGGGACGAGTTCATGCACACCCAGGGGGGCAACAACAACCCCTACAACCAGGACAACCCGACCACCTGGCTGGACTGGGAGCGCCTGGAGCGCAACGCGGACGTGCACCGCTTCTTCAAGGGCATGATCGCTTTCCGTAAGGCCCACCCCTCCATCTGCCGCAGCCGCTACTGGCGGGACGACGTGCGCTGGTACGGCGCCGGCGCGGAGACCGACATGAGCTGGGCCTCTCGCACCCTGGCCTACGCCCTGCACGGCGCCTCAGAGGGCGACGACGACCTCTACGTGTTGATCAATCTCGGCGAGAGCGAGCGCGTCTTCGCCGTCCAGGAGTGGCAGGCCGGCGGCTGGCTGCGCTGCGTCGACACCGCCCGGCCGTCCCCTGAGGACGTCGCCGCCCCCGGCGATGAGGCGGCCCTCGAGGGCCCGGAATACCCCGTCGCGGCCCACTCGGTGGTGGTGCTGCGCCGGCCCGCCGTGGCACGCTCAGTCGCGTGATGGAAGAATCGTCGGCCGGCGGAGCGCTGCCGGCCGGGACGCCGGCGGAGTGGGAGCAGCTGCTGGTGCGGATGGAGGAAGCGGGACGCCTCGCGGCGGCCCTCGACCTCTGCGATCGCATCCTGGCGGAGCACCAGTTCGCGCCGGGCGACCCGGACGCCGAACGGCAGGAGACGCAGTTCAGGCAGCGCCGCTTGCGCCTGCGCCGCAAGCTGCGCCTGCCGACGTGGTCGTCCCAGGGGACGCCCTACTGAGCCCTCCCCCGGAGGCGCCACGTCCCGGCGTGCGGTTCCTCCACAGAAGCGAGTTACGATGGGTGCCCGTGCCGCGACCGGGCCGTGCGCGCCGGCGCCGCCAGAGAGTGAGGAGCGGGAGATGAAGCTGCTGCTTGAGGAGATGACCCGGGACGAGGCCGCCGCGGCCTTCGCCCAGAACGCCCTGGTGGTGCTGCCGACCGGCTCGATCGAGCAGCACGGCCCCCACCTGCCCCTGGTGGTGGACACCGCGGTGGTGACCCACGTGGCCCGGGCGGCGGCCGGCCGCGCCGCCGAACAGGTGCCGGTGGTGGTCACGCCCACGGCCCACTTCGGGGTCTCGCACCACCACCTGGCCTTCGCCGGCACCATGTCCCTGACCAGCTCGCTGTACATCGAGTGCATCAAGGAGCTGGTGCGCTGCCTCTACCGCAACGGCGCGCGCCGGGTGGTGCTGCTCAACGGCCACGGCGGCAACCAGCACCCCAACGGCGTGGTCGCCGCCGCCCTGACCAGCGAGGACGGGCTGGAGATGAGCATCGGCCAGGTCTCGTACTGGACGGCGGCCGCGGCCGCCCTCGAAGCGGCGGGGGCGGCCGACGTCGCCCCCAGCTACCCCGGCCACGCCGGGGGCTTCGAGACCTCGCTGATGCTCGCCCTCCGCCCCGACCTCGTCCAGCTCGAGAAGCGCCGCGCGCCCCTGGCCACCCTCTCGTCCGACGTCGGCGCGGTCGTCTACGGCGCGTTCACCCGCGCCGGCGGCACCTCGGACGACGCCAGCCGGGCGGACACCAAGAAGGGCGAGCGTCTGCTCGAGGCGGCCGTCGGCGCGGTGGCGGACTACCTGCTGCGGTTCCACAAGGGCACCGCCGGGGCCTGAGCACGACGCTCGTCAAGGAGGGAATCGGATGCGCCTGGAGGGGAAAGTCGCCGTCATCACCGGGGGCAGCTTCGGCATCGGCCGGGCCACCGCCATCCTCTTCGCCCGCGAAGGTGCGCGGGTGGTGGTCGGCAACCGCAACGTTGCCGCCGGGGAGGACACCGTGGCCCGGATGCGGGCGGCGGGCGGCGACGCCCGCTTCGTGCAGACCGACGCCACCGTCGCGGCCGAGGTCGAGCGGCTGGTCGAGACGGCCCTGAGCGCCTACGGCAAGCTGGACTGCCTGTTCAACAACGCCGGGATCAACCTGCCCGGCTCGGTCGAAGAGGTGACCGAAGCGGACTGGCAGCGCTGCATCGACACCAACCTCAAGTCGGTCTTCCTCGGCGCCAAGTACGCCCTGCCCCACCTGATCCGCAACGGCGGCGGGACGATCATCAACAACTCCTCCAACGCCGGGCTGATCGGCCGCCCGAACGACCCCGTCTACTGCGCGAGCAAGCACGGCATCATCGGCCTGACCAAGAGCATGGCCCTGCGCCACGGGCCCCAGAACGTGCGCGTCAACGCCGTCTGCCCCGGGCCGATCGAGTCCAACATGATGATCGAGGGCCGGGCGGCGATGGGCAACGCGGCCGCGTTCGACCGCATGGCCGCGAGCCAGACGGCCCTGAAGCGCATCGCCCCGGCCGAGGAGGTCGCCGAGCTGGTCTGCTTCCTCGCCTCGGACGCCGCCCAGAACATCACCGGCGCCGCCATCCCGATCGACGGCGGCAAGGTGGCCGGAATCCTCCCCGGGCTGGTACCGGCCGAGTAGCCGGTGACGGCCGAGGCCGTTGACACTGTAGACTTGCGGTGCGTGCGACGCTGGCCGGCGCCGTTCGGGGCGATGCGCCCCGGCGCGACCGGACCGGCGCAACTTCGTCAACCGCACGGCGGGCGGGGGACACCGTTTCCCGTGCGCCGCGAGAGGAGCTCCGTTGTCAGAGGCCCAGCTAATCCCCTCCCTTGAGCCGCGACTGCGTGAGCTCCTCGATCGTCACCGGCAGAAGACCAACGCCGTCGACTGGGCGTACCACGAGTACCTCCCGCTCGACGAGCTCCGGGCCGATCCCCAGGCCGTGCCCACGCTCTCCGCACGCACCCTGCTGGCGGTCGAGACGGCGCTGTTCACCGAGGTCAATCTGCCCTGGTTCACCACCGGGCTGAGCGAGACGTTCCGCCACTCCCTCGCCCCCCTGCGGGAGTTCGTCTACGACTGGACGGCCGAAGAGGACCAGCACGCCATGCTGCTGGAGACGTACCTCCTCTTCGGCGACAACGGCAACCACCGCGAGCGCGCCCGGATGCGCAAGCTGATCATCCGCCAGGGCTGGGCGCCCCCGGTGCAGGATCACCTCCAGGCCATCGCCTACACCGCCACCCAGGAGCTGGCCACCCGCGCCTTCTACCAGCGGGTCGCCGCCGTCTGCAAGGCGGAGGACCCGCTTCTGGCCCGGGCCCTGAACCGGCTGGCCAAGGACGAGACCCTGCACTACGCCTTCTACAAGGACGCGGTCAAGCTGCACCTGATCGCCGAGCCCAACTACGTCGAGCCCCTCGCTCGGATGCTGATGGACTTCGCCATGCCCGGCGCCGAGATGCCGGACTACGCCGTGCGGGACGCCGTCCTGCGCCGCGAGGGCATCTTCAGCCCCTCCCACTTCTACTCCATGGTCGTCGACCACCTCTGGCGGGAGTGGGACATCCCGGGCCTGCTGCCCGAGGCGTCCGAGGCCCGCGAGGCCCAGAAGCGCCTGCTGCAGTGGCACACCAAGCTGGGCCGCATCGCCGCCCGCTACGCCGTCCGCCTCGACCGCGGCGCCCTCCGCGAGCAGGAATCCGGAACGGAGCCGGCGCTGGTCACCGCCGGCGACTAGCCCCGGCCGCGCCGGCGGCCGGGCCGCCGGCTGGGGACCAGACCGCCGGACCGGCTGCGGATCAGGCCTCGGGCTCGGCCCACACCTGCGCCAGATGGATCAGCGTCGCCGTCGCGGCGCCCATGTCCTGCACGCTGATCCACTCACGCACGCTGTGGTAGTCGTGCGCCCCGGTGAACAGGTTCGGCGTCGGCAGACCCTGCTCGCTCAGCCGGGCGCCGTCCGTCCCGCCCCGGATGAACGCCCGCCGGGGCCGCAACCCGGCCCGGCGCACCGCCTCCTCGGCGGCCGTCAGGGCCCGCGGGTGCGGCGCCAGGTACTCCTTCATGTTGCGGTAGGAGCGGCTGATCTCCACCGTCACCCTGGCCCGCGGCTCGCTCGCCGCTACCTCGTCCGCCAGGCGCTGCAGCAGCGCCTCCTGGGCGGCGAGCGCGTCGGCGTCGAAGGAGCGCACGATGAAGCGCAGCACCGACTCCTCGACGCCGCCCTCGATCGCCATGGGGTGCACGTAGCCCTCACGCCCTTCCGTCGTCTCCGGCGAGAGCCCGTCCTGCGGCAGCTTGCCCAGCAGCGCCGCCGCCAGCTTGATGCTGTTGATCATCTTGCCCCGGGCGTAGCCGGGGTGGATGTTGTGCCCCCGGATGGTGATCACCGCGGCCGACGCCGAGAACGTCTCGTCCTCGATCTCGCCCGCCGTCGAGCCGTCGACGGTGTAGGCCACGTCGGCGCCGAAGCGGGCCAGATCGAAGTAGCGCGTCCCCTGGCCGATCTCCTCGTCCGGCGTGAACGCGATGCGCAACGGCCCGTGGGGCAGCTCTGGATGCCGCACCAGGTAGGCGACCGCGGCCAGAATCTCCGCCACCCCTGCCTTGTCGTCGGCGCCGAGCAGCGTCGTCCCGTCGCTGGTCACCAGGTCGTGACCGGTGTAGCCGGCAAGCACCGGATTCTCGTCCGGCCGAAGCGCCTGGTGGGCGTCGCCGCTGAAGCGGATCTCCCCGCCGTCGTAGCCCTCGATCAGTCGCGGGGAGACGCCCCCGCCGCTGGCCTCCGGGCTGGTGTCCACGTGGGCGATCAGCCCGACCACCGGCAGCGCGCCGCCGGCGCCGCTGGTAGCCGTGGCCGGCAGCGTGGCCAGCACGTAGCCGTGCCCGTCCAGCGCGGCGTCGGCCAGCCCCAGGGCCAGCAGCTCCTCCACCAGCAGGCGGGACAGGTCGAGCTGCTTCGCCGTGCTGGGGTACGTCTCCGAGCCCTCCCGGGACTGCGTATCCACCCGGACGTAGCGCAGAAAGCGCTCGAGCGTGTCCGGGGCGACCTCGGCCGCCAGGGGGGAGCAGTAAGGGGCCCGTGAGGTCTCTGATACCGTTGCCATGGCGCCCTCCGAATCCGGTTCGATGTCTGTGCCGCCGTCTGTGCCGCCGCCGGTGTCCGTACCGCCGTCCGCGCCCGCCCCGGCGACCGGGGTCGCCCCGCCGCCCGAGAGTCTGCCAGAACGCCTCCTGCGGGTCTACGCCCGGCTCCTCGAAGCGTACGGCCCGCAGGGCTGGTGGCCGGGCGGCGGCGATCCGTTCGAGGTGATCGTCGGCGCCGTGCTCACCCAGTCCGTCTCCTGGACGAACGTCGAGCTGGCCCTGGAGAACCTCCGCTCCGCCGGGGCGCTCTCGCTGCCCGGGGTACACGCCCTGGACGACGCCACCCTGGCGGCCCTGATCCGTCCGTCCGGCTACTACACGGTCAAGGCCCGCCGCCTGCGCGCCGTCGTCCGCCTGGTGTGCGACGGCTTCGGCGGCGACCTCACCCGCCTGCTCGGCCTCCCCCTCGACGTCCTCCGCCCGCGCCTCCTCGCCACCCACGGCATCGGCCAGGAGACGGCCGACGCCATCCTGGTCTACGCCGCCGGACAGCCCAGCTTCGTCGTCGACGCCTACGCCCTGCGGCTCTTCGGCCGGCTGGGCCTGACTCCGCCCGGGGGGCCGACCCACCGGTACGGCCCCTGGCGGGATCACCTGATGGCCCACCTCCCGGCGGACGCCACCCTGTTCAACGAGTACCACGCCCTGATCGTGCGCCACGGCAAGGAGCGCTGCCGCAAGCGCGCGCCGCGCTGCCCGGACTGCCCCCTCCTCGACCTCTGTCCGGCCGGGCAGGCCGGGCGGGCCAGGACGGCTCAGGCGTCGAGCTGAGCGCGCAGCGCCGCCGCGTCGGTCACCGGCAACCGGCAGGCGAAGTGCTCGCAGACGTACGCCGTCGGCCGTCCATCGACCGCCACCCGGCCCTCGAGCAGGGCCACCGCCGGCGTCTCCCCGGCCGCCCCGGGGGCCGGGGCCAGCGCCGCGACGAGATTCGGCCGGTAGGGCTCGAACAACACCGCCCGCAGCGCCCGCGTGGGCGCGGCCTCCGGATCGCCGACGATGGCCACCTCCTTGACCGGGCCGACGGCGAAGTCGAGCGCGCAGAGCAGCCGCCCGAACGCGCCGGGGTGCTGCGCCATCGCCCCGGTGAGGGCGGCGAGGAAGCGCTCGGCGCGTTCCCGGCCGGCGCCGGCGCCGCCGAGCGCGTCCAGGCGCAACAGCACCTCCGCCGCCACCGAGCTGCCCGCCGGAGTGGCGTTGTCGTAGAGATCCTTGGGCCGGGTCAGCAGGGCCTCGTGATCGGCGCTGGTGTCGAAGAAACCGCCGTTCTCGTCGTCGGCGAACTGGGCGGTGATCGTCGCCGCCAGGCCCTGCGCCGCCGCCAGCCAGCGCGGATCGAAGGTGGCCTCGTACAGCGCGAGCAGACCGTCGGCGTAGAAGGCGTAGTCTTCGAGGTAGGCGTTGAAGCGCGCCTGCCCGTCCTTGTAGGAGCGCAGCAGGCGCCAGTCCGCGCCCGGCGCGCGCAGGTGCCCGAGCACGAACGCGGCGTTGCGCCGCGCGGCGGCCAGGTAGTCCTCCCGGCCAAGGGCGGCGCCGGCCCGGGCGAGCGCGCGCAGGGCCAGCCCGTTCCAGGCGGTCAGCACCTTGTCGTCCCGGCCCGGCGGGACGCGCTCGCCGCGGGCGGCGAAGAGCAGCCGCCGGCCGCGGGCGATGGCCTCCTCCAGGCGCGTCTCGGGGACGCCGGCCGCGCGCGCCACCGCCTCGACCGGGTGCGGCGTGTGCAGGATGCTGCGACCCTCGAAGTTCCCGCCCGGTAGCACGTCGAAGTAGGCGCCGAACAGCCGGGCGTCCTCTTCGCCCAGCAGCCCGGCCACCTCGGCCGGCGTCCAGAGGAAGAACTTGCCCTCTTCGCCCTCGCTGTCCGCGTCCTGCGCCGAGTAGAAGCCGCCCTCCGGCGCCGTCATCTCCCGCAGCACGTAGTCCAGCGTCTCGGTGCAGATGCGCCGGTAGAAGCCGTCCCCCGTAACCTGATACGCCTGCAAGTAGACGGTGGCCAGCTGGGCGTTGTCGTAGAGCATCTTCTCGAAGTGGGGCACCAGCCAGACGTCGTCCACCGAGTAGCGGTGGAAGCCGCCGCCGAGCTGGTCGTACATCCCCCCCCGGGCCATCTTGTCCAGCGTCAGGCGCACCGAGTGCAGCGTGGCGTCCCGGCCGGAACGGCGCCACAGGCGCAGCAGGGCCTCCAGATTCATCGGCTGGGGGAACTTGGGCGCCCCCCCGAAGCCGCCGTTGGTCGCGTCGAAGTCCGCGCCGTAGGCCTGCTCGGCCGCCGCCAGGACCTCCACCGTCAGCGCCCCCTGCCCCTGCAAGCGGGGCGTCTGCTGCAGCAGGTCGCGCAGCTGGCCGGCGCCCCTGAGCACGTCCTCCCGCCGGTTGCGGTAGGCGTCGGCCACGCCGCTGAGCACCTGCCGGAAGGAGGCCATGCCGTGGCGCGGCGTATTCGGGTAGTAGGTGCCGCCGAAGAACGGCGTGCCGTCCGGGAGCAAGAACACGGTCATCGGCCAGCCCCCGTGGCGGGTCAGGGCCTGCACCGCCTCCATGTAGATGGCGTCCACATCCGGCCGCTCCTCGCGGTCCACTTTGATGGACACGAACTGCTCGTTCATCTGCCGGGCGGTGGCCTCGTCCTCGAACGACTCGCGCTCCATCACGTGGCACCAGTGGCAGGCGGAGTAGCCGACCGAGAGCAGGATGGGCTTGTCCTCGCGCCGCGCCCGCTCCAGGGCCTCGTCGCCCCACGGGTACCAGTCGACGGGGTTGTGGGCGTGCTGCAGCAGGTAGGGGCTGGTCTCCGCGATCAGCCGGTTGGCGCGCCTCCCGGCGGGCTCCGCGGCGGGCTCCCCGGCGGGCGCAGCGGCGTGGTCGTCCGGGGCCGGCGGTGTGCTCATCTGGGACCCTCCCTCTCGCCCGCCGTCGACCGGCCGGCTTGTGCGCTCAGCGTGGCGGTGGCCAGCGCCCCGAGCGGCGCAGCCCTTCGAGCAATCCGGCCCCGGCCAGCTGGCGCTCGACCTCGTCCGTCGTGCGGCGGTACCCCGGCCAGTCGGGCGCCTCCGCCGCTCGCAGCAGGAGGCGTGCCGCCACCATCGTGGCCCCCTGCAGGCCTCGCGGGTTGGCTTTGTCGAACGTGTCGGCGGGCGTGTGCCCCCACCCCCGCCCGACCAGGCCGCTCCCGGCCGCCGCCTGACTCGTGCTCAGGCCGGCGGTCGGCACCCCGTTCATGGCGAAGGGGAAGTGGTCGGACGCCGAGCTGAAGCGGTCCCGCACCTCGATCCCGTAGCCCATGGCCGCGGTCGCCCGGGTGAAGTAGGGCACCAGCTCCGGCGTCCCGTTGACCACCAGGGCCTCGGCGCCGGGCAGACCCCGCCCCACGGTATCCAGATTGAGCACGAAGCGGATGCGGTCGAGGTCGGCCCCGTGCTGGCGCACGTACTCCCACGACCCGAGCAGCCCGATCTCCTCGGCGGCGAAGAAGCAGAAGCGCAGCCCGCGGGCGAAGCCCCCCCCGGGGCGCGTCCGCGCCACCTCGCGCAGCACGCGCGCCGTCTCCAGCACGACCACGACGCCCGTGCCGTTGTCCAGGGCGCCGGGGGCGATGTCGTGGCTGTCGTAGTGCGCCCCGACGAGCACCACCTCGTCCGCCACCGGACTCGCCGGATCAGCCGGCAGGGTGGCCGAGATGTTGCTGCTCTCCACCTCGGGGAAGCCGGACTCCACGTTGATCTTCAGGCGCACCGCGCCGCGCTCCAGCAGGCGGCGCAGCAGCTCCCCCGTCTCGAAGGTCAGGCCCAGCCCGGGAATCGGCGCGGGGCCCTTGCCGCCGCCCGGAAGGCCCCCGGTGACGGGCATGTCCCCCGGATTCTGGTTGACGTACAGGTAGCCGGCGGCGCCGGCCTGCACCGCCCGCATGTACTTGTCCCGGCGGTGGGAGGAGGCCCGCCCACGCCCCGACGTCTCAGCCGCGGTCATCACCACCGTGCCCCGCAGGGCACCCTCGGCGGCGCCCGCCCGCACGTAGTCCTCCGCCTCGCCCTCGCCCACCCAGCGCACGTCGGCTTCGAGGGTGGTCGACGGACAGTAGGGCAGGGAGAGGGCGCGCAGGGGGACGCTCCAGGGGGAGAGCACCTCGATCGACGACGGGCCGCGCACCCATCCGGTGTAGCGGAACGACTCGACCGTCACCGCTTCCAGACCGTAGCGCCGCAGCCGCTCGGCGACGAACAGGGCCGCCCCCCGCTCTCCCGGGCTGCCGGCGAAGCGGTGGCCGAAGGTATCGCACAGCTCGCCCAGGTTGGCGTAGGCCGCCTGCGACGTCCACACCTCGCCGAGCACGGCCTTGTCCAGGATCACCAGCTCGTCCGGCACGCTCCCGCTCCCCCCAACGTCGCCCCCGGCGCGCTCCGGGAGCGCCCTCGGGGCCGGGTCCCCGGGGTCGCGCCCGGCGCCCGGGGCGGCCTACTTCGGCTTGATCGGGATGGCCATTCCCTTGTACGGCTGGCAATCGCCGTACTTGATCTTGTCGTTCATCAGGCGGCTCGCCTCCTGCAGTCCGGCTTGCAGGGGGGTGTCGCCGTTGTAGATCTTGTTCACCTGCTCGGCGTAGACGTCCCAGGCGTCGTTCGTGAAGTGGTGCCGGAAGTGGATCCCGTACGGCTTGTTGTAGACGTCCTGGAAGACCTTGACGTGATTCGGCGGCGTCGTCAGGAACACCTCCTGGCGGCTCTTCAGCGCCGGCAGCGACTGCGTGCGGGCGAGCACGTCCTGCCCCTTGGCCCCGGCGATGTGCTTCGCCCACAGGTAGGCCGCTTCGGGGACCTTGCTCTCTTTGACCACCGAGTTGGGGTTGCCCGAGACCAGGGGGATGCCCGGCTTGCTGCCGTTCAGCTTGGGGAAGGGCAACACGTCCCACTCGAAGGAGTCGCCGATCTCCCGGGCGTTCTGGCGCACGTCCGCCACCGCCCGCACGTGGAAAGCGACCCGCCCGGTGCGGAAGGGGTTGGTGCGGTTGTACTGCTGCTGGATGGCGGTGGTGTCCGCGTTGGTGACGATCAGCTTGTCCTTGACCAGCCAGTTGTAGACCTGCTGGTGGGCGTCGAGCGACGCCGGCTGATCCAGGGTGTACTTCATGTTGCCGAAGTCGGCGATGTCCGCCCCCCGCGTCCAGACGAACTGGGCGACGTGGGACGGGTGGGTGTAGGCCCAGGCGATCCCCCACTGGTCGATCTTGCCGTCCCGGTCCGTGTCCTGCGTCACCTTGCGGGACATCTCGATCATCTCGTCGAGCGTCCAGTCGCCCTTGCCGTCCGCCCAGGGATCGCGCAGCCCGTTCTTGAGCAGGAGGGTCTTGTTGTAGAAGACGGCGTTGGCGTCCGCGTCCATCGGCAGGGCGTACGTCTTGCCGCACCACACCTCGGTGCCCATCAAGGCGTAGTCCCGCTGGAGGTTGATCTTGTCCCGGGCCAACAGCTGGGTCAGGTCCAGGTGCACGCCGGCGTCGTACCAGCGCGTCTGGGCGTGCGAGTTCTGCAGCACCACGTCCGGCGCCGTCCCCGAGGAGATGGCCACCTGGAACTTGGCGTTGTACTCGGCCAGGGTGATCACCTCCGGCTCGACGGTGACGTTCGGCGCGTCCTCTTTGAA
>DATLLM010000458.1:0-2872 GCA_035537855.1 Chloroflexota bacterium
GGCGGCCGGAGCCTGGCGGACGAGGCCCAGGCCGCGGAACGTCTCCAGGGCCCGGGCGACCGCCTCCGGGTCGTGCTCGGCGGCGAGGGCCTCGGCGCTGCCCTCGCCGCGCCCGATCGCCAGCAGGACGCGCACGGCCTCCCGATCGAGCGTCACCGGCTCGGCGGCCGCTTCCGGCTCGTTCGACGGCGGGGCCAGCATCCACGTTCCGGCCGGCATGGCGTCGAGGCGGGCCCAGCGGTCGGCGGCCGCCCGCAGCAGGGCGAGGGCCTCGGCCTGGCCGAGCGCCGTCAGCTCGGGATCGGGGGGCGAGGGCGCCGGCTCGTCGACGAACGCGAAGTCCCCCTCCGGCCGGGCCAGCTGCTCGAGGGCGGCCCGCCCGCGGGCGGCGCCGCTGCGCGCCTCGACCAGCCGCCCGCCGTTGAGCCACAGCTCGCCGGTGCGGTTCGTCCCGGAGAGGCGCATGCGCCCCGTCGCCCCCACCTCGCCCAGAAACTGGACGAGCGCGGGGAGTCCGGTCACCGTCAACGTGCCCCACAGCCGTGGCATCCGCCGTCGCCGTCCTCTGCCTGCTCAGCTCGGTGTGCTGACCGCTGCCCCGCGCCCGCCGCCGCGCTCAGCAGGTGGGGCCGCCGACGTTGCGGGCGATGCCCGCGCCGGGCGCGCTCGCCGGGGCCGCCGGGGCCGCCGGGGCCGCCGGGACCGCCGGCTCCTGGTGTCCGCCCGCCCGGGCGCCGTTGTCCGAGTGACCGGCGTGGCCGGCGTGGCCGGCGTGGCGGCCGGCGTGGGTGTCCACCCCGCGCAGGATGTCCACGGCGTGGGGGAGCACCTCGGCGACGGCCTCGAAGTTCTCGGTCAGCGCCTTCGGGTTACCCGGGAAGTTGACGATCAGGGTGCGCTTGCGGATGCCGGCGGTGGCCCGGGTGAGCATGGCGTAGGGGGTGACGCGCAGGCTCTCGAACAGCATCGCCTGGGTCAGCGCCGGGGCCTCCCGCTCGACCACGGCGCGGGTCGCCTCGGGGGTGACGTCGCGCGCCGCGAAGCCGGTGCCGCCGGTGGTCAGAATCAGGTCGAGGCGGGCCTCGTCGGCCCACTCCACCAGCGCCGCCTCGATGGCCCCGCGGTCGTCCGGGACGACCCGGTACTGGGCCACCTTCGCCCCCAGGCGGTCGACGGCCAGGTTGTGCAGGGTGGGGCCGCTGACGTCCGCCCGCTCCCCGCGCGATCCGCGATCGCTGCAGGTCAGGATGCCGACGGTGAGCGGCGCGCTCCCCCCGCCGGCGGGCTGTCCGTGTCCGTGCTCGTGTCTCGTCTCTGCCATGGCTGCCATGGTCTCCTCCGGCCGGCTGCGGTGCCGCCGTTGCGCCCTGAGGCGGCCGCCGGGCGCTGTCCGGCGGCGGCCGGACTGGTACGCTTCCGTGCTCGCCTCGGGAGCATTCTACCGCCCGTTCCGGCCGGCCAGACTCCGGTACACGTCTGGTACGAGAATTGCACACAATCCCGGGAGCGCTACGAGAAAGCGCCGCGTGACTGTCGACCGTCGCCGCGTGCGGTGTCGGGGGGTGGCGTGGCGGCGATGAGGCAAGGCAACGATGACCACGATGGACCAGCTCGGATTCCCTGTCTGCCGCAAGTGCGGTGAGGGCGACCTCGTCCCCCTCTCGGACTTCGGCAGCCAGGGGGCCGCGGTGATGTACAAGGCCTGGGTCTGCACCAACCCCAGCTGCAGCTACAACCTCAAGATTCGCAACGGCGAGGTGTTCGTCAACGAGCCGATCACGGACGCCTCGCTCGCTCCCCCCCAGGTCTCGCACGAGCAGCGCTTCCGCAGCATCCGCTGAGCGCCCCACCCCACGCACCGCTCGCGCAGCGCGGCCGCCCCGTCCGGGGCCGGCCGCGCGCTGATCCGGACGCCCGCCGGCCCCCGGCGGGGACCGGCGCCGCTGTTCCTGGCGTATGCTTTATCCAGGCATGCTGCGCGCGTATCTGTCCGAAGAGAAGCGGTGCTACAACCACCCCACCCGGGTCGTGGGCACCTCGTGCGCGCGCTGCCGCCTGCCGCTGTGCGACGAGTGCCTGACGACGCACACCGAGCCGGTCTTCGCCCGCATCGTCGCCGCCGACGAGCGCCGGCCGCCGCCCAGCTTCTGTAGCCGCTGCGTCGAGGAGCTGGAGGCCATCGGGGCGGCCGAGGCGGAGCGCCACCGGCCCCTCCACCAGCGCCTGCGCCCCACCCGGGCCGGCCTGCAGCGGGCGGCGATCTACGCCGCCGTGCTGACCGTGATCATGGTGCCGATGGCGTTCGCCGTGCGCAACGTGGCCTCCACCACCCTCACCCCGGAGGAGGTGGCCCGCTTCGCCATCGGCCTGCGGGGCTCCTTCCAGACCGTGGAGGGCACCAACTTCCTGAGCGATCCCTTCGGCGGGCGCTTCATCAGCGCCAGCCACCCGGCCCGCCCCAACTATCCCCACACCCGCCTGATCGACACCTTCGCCAACACCACCGTCCCGGGGTGGCGCTCCCTCGACGCCACGGTGCCCCAGGAGATGGTCTTCGCCCTGCCCTCCCAGCTGGCCGTCTCCAAGGTGATCCTCCGCCCGCAGCCGAACGAGCCGGAGAGCACCTGGGTCAAGGAGTTCGAGGTGCTGGTCTCGACCGAGGGCCCGGACCAGGGCTTCACCTCCGTCGGGACGTGGACGCTCGATCCCGTGCAGGCCCGCGCCGGCACCGACCTGGAGCGCCCCAACCCGCCGCGCTTCGAGTTCCCGGAGACGCAGGCCCGCTGGGTGAAGCTGCGCGTCCTGTCGAACAACGGCAGCACGGACTACACCTCGCTCGCCGAGTTCGAGGTCTACTGGAACAGCAAAAGGT
>DATLLM010000459.1:0-7115 GCA_035537855.1 Chloroflexota bacterium
GTGCCGGGGACGGGGGGCACCCCGAAGACCGCGGGCGGGCTGCGGGAGCAGGTGGCCGCCTCGTTCGGGAAGCGCAGCGCGGCGGCGAACCAGATGCTGCGGGAGGTCGTCGAGGGCCTGGGGCAGCCCTACCGGGTCGACCGGTTCAGCGAGCGGGCCCGCGTCGCCCTGCAGCTGGCGGCGGGCGAATCGCGCCGCATGAGGCACGGCTACGTCGGCACCGAGCACCTGCTGCTCGGGGTGGTGGCGAGCGACGGGCTGGCGGTGCGCGTGCTGACCGAGCTGGGCGTCGGCCCCGCCCGGGTGCGCGAGGCGGTGGGCTACGTGATCGGCGAGGGGCAGGCGCCGCCGCCGCGGGGGGAGCTCAGCCTGACGCCGCGGGCGAAGCGGTCGGTCGAGCAGGCGCTGCAAGAGGCCAACCGGCTGCGCCACGCCTCCATCGGGACGGAGCACCTGCTGCTCGGCCTGGCCGCGGTTGCGGACGGGATCGGGGCCGCCGTGCTCGAGCAGCTGGGGGCGGGGCTGGAGCCGCTGCGGGCGGCGGTCGAGGCGCTGAGCGCGAGCGGGGGGTACGCCCCCGAGCCGGTGGGGATGAAGGACAGCGTGATCACCTGCCGGCTCGACCCGGCCGACCTGTGGGCGGTGGACATCCTGATCGAGGCCGGGATCCGCACCACGCGCAGCGACGCGGCGCAGTGGCTGATCCACGCCGGGATCGAGTCCAACCGGGAGCTGTTCGACCGGGTGCAGGGGACGGTGGCGGAGATTCGGCGCCTGCGCGAGCAGGCCCGGCGGATGGCCGGGGAGGCGGCGCCGCCTACGGCTACGGCTTCGCCTACAGGGTGAGGAAGTCCCGCTCCTTGAGGTAGTCCACCATGTAGCGGCCGAACGCCATCGAGGAGGTCAGGCCGGGGGAGACGGCGTTGAGGATGTGGGCGGCGTCGTCGTTGACGTCCAGCAGGAAGTCCTCCACCAGCTCCCCCTGGCGGTCGACGAGCTGCGCCCGGATGCCGGCCGGGGGGCCCGGGGCCAGGTCCTCCGGCCCGATCCCCTTGACCAGGCGGGCGGCCTCGGCGGCGAAGCGCTGCGGGCGCAGGCTGCGCTCCACCTCGGTCGCGGCGAGCTTGAGCACGTCCGGGCGGCGCATCAGGTTCCAGAAGCCCCGCGCGCGCACCATGCCCATCACGTCCTTGCCCTGCACCTTCCAGAAGGAGTAGGCGTCGCGCCCGAAAGCGAGCATGGCGTTGGGGCCGAGCATGACCCCGCCGTGGACGCGCCGGGTGACGTGGACGCCGAGGAAGGGGAAGTGCGGATCGGGGGTGGGGTAGACCATCGAGTTGATGATCCCGTCCTTGCCCTTCACGCTCCAGTAGCGTCCGCGGAAGGGGACGATGCGGTAGGGCCCCCGCCAGCCGAAGAGGGCGGCGACCTCGTCCACGTGGGCCCCGGCGGCGTTGACCACCCGGGCGGTGTCCAGCAGGGTGCCGTCGTCCAGGATCAGGCGCCAGCCGGCGGAGAGGCGGTCGGCGCCGACCACGCGGCGGTTGTAGCGGAAGGCGACGCCGGCGGCGCGGGCGTCCGCCTCCATGGCCACGACGTAGGCCCGGCCGTCGAAGATGGCCCCGGACGGGGCGTGCAGGACGAGGCGGATGCCGTCGGCCAGGTTGGGCTCCAGCTCGCGCGCCTGCGCGAGGGTGCGCAGCTCGATCCCCGGGACGCCGTTGGCCCGGCCCCGCTCCAGCAGGCCGTGCAGGCGCTCCTCCTCGACCTCCGTCTGGGCGACGACGACGGTGCCGACGTCCAGGAAGGCGACGCCCTTCTCGCGGCAGTAGTCCCGGATCAGGCGATTGCCCTCGACGCAGAGGCGGGCCTTGAGGCTGCCCGGAGCGGGGTTGAAGCCGGAGTGGGCGACGCCGCTGTTGCGCCCGGACTGGTGCGCCGCCGGGGCCCCGGCGGCGTCGACGACGCCGACCTTGAGGCCGGGGGAGCGCAGGGCGAGCTCGCGGGCGATGGCGCAGCCGATGGCCCCGGCGCCGACGACGGTGACGTCGTAGTCCATACCGTGATGGTACATCGCCCGCCGCGGGCCCCGCCGCGCGCCCGGCCGCGCGCCCGGCCGCGGGCCCGGCCGCGGGCCCCGCCGCGGACCGGCCGGCGGCGGGCCACCAGGGTGCCCGGGCCCTTGCTATAGTGAGCGACATGGCAACCCTGACCCCGCCGGCATCGGCGACGACCGCGTCGTCCGGGATCGAGCGTCACGGGCTCTCGGACGAGGCCCTGCTCGACATGTACCGCACCATGCTGCGCATCCGCCGCTTCGAGGAGCGGGTGAAAGAGCTGTTCCTCGAAGCCCGGCTCTACGGCAGCGTGCACCTGTACATCGGGGAGGAGGCGGTGGCCACCGGGGCCTGCACCGCCCTGCGGGACGGGGACGTCATCTCCAGCACCCACCGGGGGCACGGGCACTGCATCGCCAAGGGCCTGGAGCTGGCCCCGATGATGGCCGAGCTGATGGGCAAGGCCACCGGCTACAACCACGGCAAGGGGGGCAGCATGCACATCGCCTCCCTCGACCACGGGATGCTGGGCGCGAACGGGATCGTCGCCGCCGGGATCCCCATCTCGACGGGAGCGGCGCTCGGCTTCTGGGTGCGCGGCTCGGAGGAAGTGGCGGTCTGCTTCTTCGGCGACGGGGGGGCGAACCACGGCTCCTTCCACGAGGGAATCAACTTCGCCGCCACGCTCAAGCTGCCGGCGGTGTTCGTCTGCGAGAACAACCAGTACGCCCAGTACCACCCGGTGCAGCAGGACCTGCCCATCGAGAACGTCGCCGACCGCTCCGTCGCCTACGGCATCCCCGGGGTGATCGTGGACGGCTCGGACGTGCTCGCCGTCTACGGGGCGGCGAAGACGGCGGTCGATCGGGCCCGCGCCGGCGAGGGGCCCACCCTCATCGAGGCCAAGACCTACCGCTTCGAGGGGCACTTCCTGGGCGACCCTGAGCCCTACCGGACGAAGGAAGAGGTGGCCCAGGCCCGGGCGTCGCGCGACCCCCTGGTGCGCTTCGGGGCGATCCTGCAGCAGCTCGGGGTGGCGACGGCGGACCGCCTGCAGGCGATCGACGCCGAGGTCAAGGACGAGGTGGAGGCGGCCGTCGAGTTCGGCGAGGAGAGCCCCGAGCCGGGCGCGGAGCTGCTGCTGACGGATATCTACACCGGGGCCGATCCGGACGGACGGGACGCCCCCCGGTCGAGGAGCGAGACCGATGCCTGAGGTCACCTACTCGCAGGCCCTGAACATGGCCCTGCGCGAGGAGATGCAGCGCGACGAGCGGGTCTTCTGCCTCGGGGAGGACATCAAGGACTCCACCTACGGCGTGACCCGCGGGCTGTACGAGGAGTTCGGGGCGAAGCGGGTGGTGGGCACGCCCATCTCGGAGGCCGCCATCGGCGGCGCCGCGCTCGGCTCGGCCGCGGTCGGCATGCGCCCCGTCGCCGAGTTCATGTACATGACCTTCATGATGTGCGCCATGGACCAGATGGTGAACCAGGCGGCCAAGATGAAGTACATGTTCGGGGGCAAGGCGGTGCTGCCCATCGTCTACCGCACGATGGCCGGCGCCGGGCGGGCGAACGCCGCCCAGCACACCCAGGACCTGGCCTCCTGGTTCTCCCACGTCCCCGGCATGAAGGTGGTCATGCCGACCACCGCCTACGACGCCAAGGGGCTGCTGAAGACCGCCATCCGGGACGACAACCCGGTGGTCTTCGTCGAGAACAAGGTGCTCTACGCCACGGCCAAGGAAGACGTCCCGGACACGGACTACACCGTCCCCTTCGGCAAGGCCTCCGTGCGGCGCGAGGGCAAGGACGTCACCATCGTCGGCCTGCAGCGGATGGTGGAGACCGCCCTCGAAGCGGCCGACGAGCTGGCCGAGGCGGGGATCGAGGCGGAGGTGATCGACCCGCGCACCCTCGTCCCCCTGGACATCGAGACCATCGCCAACTCGGTGAAGAAGACGCACCGGGTGGTGGTGGTGCACGAGGCCCACGAGCGGGTGGGGTTCGGCGCCGAGGTGATCGCCCAGGTGGTGACCCACGCCTTCGACTACCTGGACGCGCCCCCGGCGCGGGTGGCGAACCCCAACGTGCCGACGCCCTTCAGCCGCACCCTGGAGGAGCTGTCCATCCCCTCCGCCGGCCAGGTGGTGGCGGCGGTCAGGGCGCTGGTGGCGTAGGGCGGAGTCCGAGGTCCCAGGTCCGAGGTCCCAGGTCCGACGTCCTGAGTCGGGGACCGGGGCGACGGGCGAGCGCAGCGTGCACGGTGCAGCCGACCGGGCAGGGGCCCCGCCCGGAGCCGAAATCTGACGTCCGAAGAGAGCGCATGGCGACGGCAATCAAGATGCCCCAGCTGGGCATCACCATGACCGAGGCCAAAGTGGTCTCCTGGCTCAAGCAGCTAGGGGATCCGGTCAAGAAGGGCGACCCGGTCGCGTCGATCGAGACGGACAAGATCAACGCGGACGTCGAGGCCACCGGGGACGGCGTGCTGCGCCGCATCGTCGCTCCGGAGGGGGCGATGGTGCCGGTGGTCGGCCTGATGGGCGTGATCGGCGCCACGGACGAGCCGGAATCGGCCATCGACGCCGTCGTCAGCGGGGGCGGCGCCCCGAGCGGGCGGCGCTCCCGGCCGGCGCCCGCGCCCGCGGCGGTTCCGGCGCCGGAACCGCCGGCGCCGGCGGCCCCCACGGGGACCACGGGGACCGCGGTCGCGGTGGCGGTGCCGGCGGGCGAGGTGCGCGCCTCCCCCATGGCCCGGCGCGTCGCCGCCGATCTGGGGGTGGAGCTGGGGACGCTGCAGGGCAGCGGCCCGGGTGGGCGGATCGTCGAGGCGGACGTGCGCGCCGCCGTGGCCGCGGGCGCGCCCGCCGGGGCGCACGGCGAGAACGGCTTCGTGCGCGCCTCGCCGCTGGCCCGCCGCCTGGCCCGGGAGCACGGGCTGGAGCTGGACGCCGTCGCCGGGACGGGGCCGGACGGCCGGGTGGTCGAGCGGGACATCCTGGCGGCGCTCGAAGCGCAGCCGGCGGCAGCGGCGCCCGTCGAGGAGCCGGTCGCCCCGCCGGCGGCGCCGGAGGTGGCCGGCAGCGGGCTGCGCCGGCGGGAGACGATCGCCCTGGACGGCATGCGCCGGGTGATCGCCGACCGGATGTGGGAGAGCCTACAGCGCACGGCGCAGCTGACCCTGACGGTCGAGGCGGACGCCACCGCCCTGGTCGCCCTGCGCAGCCACCTCATCCCGGCGGCGAAGGTCTTCGGCCACCGCCCGCCGACCTACACCGACCTGCTGGTGTTCATCGTCGCCCGCACGCTGAAGGAGCACCCCCGGCTCAACAGCAGCCTGGTCGGCGAGGGCGCCGCCCGGGAGCTCGCCGTCTGGGACACGGTCAATATGGGCGTCGCCGTCTCCCTCGATCGCGGCCTCCTCGTGCCGGTGATCGCGGGCGCCGAGCGCAAGCCCCTGCAGACGATCTCGCAGGAGCTGGCCGACCTGGCGGAGCGGGCCCGGGCGGGGCGCCTGGGGATGGCCGAGCTGGAGGGGGGCACGTTCACCATCTCCAACCTCGGCCAGGTGGAGGTGGAGACCTTCACCCCGATCATCAACCCCCCCCAGGCGGCCATCCTGGGGGTCGGGCGGATCATGAAGAAGCCGGCGGTGGTCGACGACGCGATCGTCGTCCGCCAGCAGGTGAGTCTCTCGCTGACGTTCGACCACCGGGTGGTGGACGGGATGCCGGCGGGCGCGTTCCTGCGGGACGTGAAGCGGGCGATCGAGAGCGCGTCGCTCGAAGGGTAGGGCGCGCTCCGGGGGGCAGGCGGGCTCACCAGTTGGTGACGGAGCCGTCCTCGCGCACGAGGTGCGGCAGCTCCGCCATCTGGAAGGGGTGCGCCCGGGCGGCGTCGCGGTCGAACTCGACGCCGAGCCCCGGGCGGGTGGGGGGCAGCAGGTAGCCGTCCTTCCAGTCCATCTGGACCGGGACGACGTCCGTCAGCACCGTCCCCGGCCGGCGGGGCTGCTCCTGGACGCCGACGTTGTTGCAGGCCAGGTTGAGGTGCAGGCAGGCGGCGCTGGAGATGGGCCCCAGGGGGTTGTGGGTGGCGAGCTTGATGTAGTGCGTCTCGCACCACCCGGCGATCTTCTTCGCCTCGGAGAGCCCGCCGACGATGCACAGGTCGATGCGGGCGTAGTCCGTCAGCTCCTCCTCGATCACCTGGCGGAACTCCCACTTGCCGGCGAACTGCTCGCCGACGGCCAGGGGCGTGGCGACCTGCTGGCGGACGAGGCGCAGCGACTGCATGCTCTCCGAGCGGATGGGGTCCTCCATGAAGAAGGGGTGGTAGCGCTCGACGGCGCGGCAGAGGCGGATGGAGTCCGCCGGGTCGAGGCGGGTGTGGATGTCGAAGCAGAGCTCGATCTCGTCGCCGAGGGCTTCGCGCAGCGCGGCGAACTCCTCGACGGCGCGGGGGATGGCCCGTCCCGGCTCGAGGACGTTGCCCGGCTGGGCGTCGGCGAGGCCCCAGCGGACGAACTTCCAGCCGTCGGCGACGTGCTGCCTGGCGTTGGCGACGAGGTCCTCGATCGAGGAGCGCTGGCAGTGGGGGTAGCAGGGGACGCGGTCGCGGCAGAGTCCCCCCAGCAGGTCGTAGACGGGGACGCCGAGGGCCTTGCCCTTGATGTCCCACAGGGCGATGTCGATGGCCGAGATGGCGGAGCAGGCGATCTTCCCGGCGGGGAAGAACCCGCCGCGGTACATCAGCTGCCAGAGGTGCTCGATGCGCCGCGCGTCCTGGCCGACGAGGACGGTCTTGAAGTGCTCGACGACCCCCTGGACGGCGAGCTCGCGCCCGGTGATGCCCCCTTCGCCGACGCCGTAGATGCCCTCGTCCGTATCGACGACGACGAAGAAGAAGTTGCGCCCTCCGCCCCACACGGGGTAGCACTGGATATCGGTGATCTTCATGGCCGGTCACCATAGTCGGCCGGTGGGGTGGTGTCCACCGCGCTGTCTATACTTCGGCCGGGAATGACCCCCCACCCGGAGCGGGCCTCGCCCGCCG
>DATLLM010000460.1:0-10238 GCA_035537855.1 Chloroflexota bacterium
GATTTGTCATGGAGACCTCCTGAGCCTCGATGTAGCGTCGGGCCTATGGTTGATCAACGTAGAATCGACGATCAACGTTGGGTCGACGCGGCCAGCGCCGCGCGCCACCTCGCGATCTCGGTGCGCTCGCTCTACGCCTACGTCAGCCGCGGCCAGGTCCGCAGCGTGCCCGGCGAGCGCGGCCGGCCGCGGCTCTACGCGTACGCCGATCTCGAGCGCCTCCGCATCCGCCGTGACGCCCGCGCCGGTCATGGCGCCGTCGCCGCCCGTGCTCCCTGACGCACCAGGTTGACCCGGTCCTTGAGCGAGGCCGCCGCCCGCCGGGCCGCTTCCGGGAAGTCGGCGCCGCTTGATGCGTACAGTACCTGCCGAGCGGCCACCACCAGCAGCCCCCGGCCCTGCCCGTCCAGCCCGGCCGCGACCGCCGCCTCCAGCTGTCCACCCTGGGCCCCGACGCCGGGCAGCAGTATGGGCAGCTCCGGAACCGTCCGGCGGACGGCGGCCAACTCCTGAGGGACGGTCGCCCCCACCACCAGCCCCGTGTTGCCCTGCTCGTTCCATGCCTGCACTCGCTCGGCCACCCTGAGGTAGAGCGGTTGCCCGTCCACGTTCAGGTTGGCAATCTCCGCCGCTCCGGGGTTTGAGTTCCGGCAGAGGACGAAGACGCCCCGATCCGGTCGCTCCAGCAGGGGCGCCAGCGCGTCCCGTCCTAAGTATGGACTAGCCGTCACGGCGTCGAAGCCGTAGACGTCGAGCAACGCCCGGGCGTAGAGGCGCATCGTGTTGGCGATGTCGCCGCGCTTGGCGTCGCCGATGACGACGATCCCCGGAGGAATCGCTCGCAGCGTCTGGCGCAGGGCCTCCAGTCCGGCCGGGCCGAGCGCCTCGTAGAAGGCCAGATTGGGCTTGTAGGCCACCGCGTGCTCGGCGGTGGCGGCGATGATCTCGCGGTTGAAGGCCAGGATGGCCTCGTCGGGCGGCAGGCGCCGCAGCGCCTCCGGGAGCTTCTCCACCTCCGGATCGAGCCCGACGCAGAGCAGGCTCCCCCGGGCCAGGATCGCCGCGTCGAGGCGGGCGTTGAACGCCGGCGGCGCAGCGCCGGCGCCGGGCGCCGCGCCGGCCAGGAAGCGGTCGACTCGCTCGAGGGCGGGGGTGAGGTCTCCGGACGTGTCGACCATCGGGCTCTCCTCTTCCCCGGCCGGCTCGACGGTGCGGGCCAGCTTCTCGTAAACGCTCCAGTCGGCATCTGAAGAGAACGACTCAGACCCGCCCGAGGTGCGCCGGTGCAGGCGTTGGGCCACCGTCTCCTGGCCCGCGGTGGTGAAGAGGGTGAGCGTGGCGGCGCCCGCGCGGGCCGCGACGGCCCGGGCCCGCTGGCGCCCGGGCCTGGTCAGATTGGTGGCGTCGAAGACGACCGTGTAGCCGTCCGCCAGGAGTCGCTCGATGAGCGCGTAGCAGGCGAGGTAGACGGCCCCGCTCTCGCCACCGGAGTACGTTGGCTGGGGGAAGAGCACCTTGCGCACCTCGTCCGTGCGCACCACCGCCACCGGGTGGCGGGCGGCCATGGCCGCCGCCAGGTGCGACTTGCCAGTCCCGGGGAGTCCGGAGAGGAGCAGCAGAGCGGGGGTGTGCCCGGCCGGCGCCCGCCCGACCCAGCCGAAGTGGCCGCGCAGGCCGTCAACCCGAGCGGCGCCGTTCATGTCGCGGCCAGAGTGTAGCTGACCGTCCGCCACGTCCGAGGGGCGGCCCCCGGTCCGGGGCCCGGCGGGTCCGCCGGGCCCCGGACCGGAATCGCCCGATGCTAGGATCTTGTGACGTGTCCGAGACTTCGAACCCGGCGTCGCGCTACGTGATCATCGGCAACGGGGTGGCCGGCACCACCGCCGCCGAGACGATCCGCAAGGCGGACGCCGAGGCGATCATCACCATCCTGGCGGATGAGCCCTACCCCCTCTACAACCGGATCGCCCTGCCCCGCGTCCTGAAGCAGACGACCCTCCCCGAGCGGACGATCATCCGCCAGGTGGCCTGGCACGCCCAGCAGCGCATCGACCTGCGCCTGGAGACGACCGTCAGCCGCCTGGACACCGACGATCGGGTGGTGTTCACGGCAGACGGCGGCGCGTTCCCCTACGACAAGCTGCTGATCGCGACCGGGGGCACGCCGAACCCGCTGCGGGTGCCGGGGGCCGCCGGCACCGGCGGGATCTACAACTTCCAGACCCTGGACGACACGAAGGCCATCCTGGCCCGGTCGATGGCCGCCAAGTCGGCCATCTCTCTCGGCGGCAGCTTCATCGCCTACGAGCTGACCGAAGCCTTCCGGCACCGCAACATCCCCACCATCTGGCTCGTGCGCGGCCCGCGCTTTCTGCACCGCATCATAGACGAAGGCGGCGGCGAGCTGGTCGACCGTCTGGCCCGCGAGGTCGGCGTCGAGACCCACTACGGCGAGCAGGCGGCGGAGGTGCACGCCGGCGGGGGCGACGTCACCGGAGTGACCACCGAGAGCGGCAAGCGCTTCGACGGCGATCTGCTGGGCGTGGGCATCGGCCTGACGCTGCGCACCGAGTTCCTGGCCGGCGGTCCGGTCGCGCTCGGCGAGCGGAGGGGCGTACAGACCACCGAGTACCTGGAGACGAACGTCCCGGACGTCTACGCCGCGGGCGACATCGCCGAGTTCTTCGACGTCTACATCGGCAGCCACAACCAGATGGGCACCTGGAACAACGCCGCGGCGCACGGGCGCACGGCGGCGGTGAACATGATGGGCGGGCGGCAGGTGTACGCCGAGGTCCCCTACTACACCAGCACCATGTTCGAGAGCCAGATGGCGGCGATCGGGACGACCCCGGACGTGCGACCGGACATGGACTCGCTCGCCCGCACCGATCTGGAGGCGCGCCGCTACCGGCGACTGTTCTTCCTCGAGGGTCGTCTGGCCGGAGCGGTGCTGATCGGGGACATCCGGGTGCGGCGCCAGCTGATGGACATCATCAAGTCCCGGGAGACGGTGCCGCCGGCGGAGCGAGAGAAGCTGCTGCTGGTGTAGCCTGATCCGGCTTCCGCGGGCAAACGAGAGACTGATGGCCGAGCCCCTGTTGGTCGGGCTGGACGTGGGCACCACCTCCTGCAAGGCGGGCGCGTTCGACGCCCGCGGGAACCTGATCGCCCTGGCGTCTGCGCCGTACGGGGTCAACCGCCTGGGAGCGGGGCGAGTCGAGCAGGACGCCGGGTGGTACTGGGACGGCGCGGTGCGCTGCCTGCGCCAGCTGCTCGCCACGCCGGGTGTCGACCCGGGCCGGCTGGCCGGGATGAGCGCCTGCGGGCAGGCGCCGACGATGATCCTGCTCGACGCCGCGGGCGAGCCCTTGCGGGCGGCGATCCTGTGGCAGGACACGCGCGCGGCGGCGGAGGCGGCGGCGCTGGCGCAGGACCCGGGCGGCGAGACGCTCGCCGGCTGGCTCGGGATCTCCTGGCCGGTCGACGCCTCAATGCCCATGGCGCGTCTGCTCTGGCTCCGCCGGAACGAGCCCCAGACGCTGCAGCGGACGCGGCTGGTGCTGTCGCCGAAGGACCTCGTGCAGCTGCGCCTGACCGGCTCGGTGGCGACGGATCTGTGGTCGGCGCGGGGGATGGTGCACCAGGGGACGCGCCAGCCCATCGGCGCCCTGCGGGAGCTGACCGGGCTGGACCTCGGGGCCGTGCCGCCGGCCCTGGCGTCGGATGCGGTGATGGGGCGGGTCAGCGCCGCCGGGGCGGCGGCGACGGGGCTGCCCGAGGGGCTCCCGGTGGCCGCGGGCTGGACGGACGCCATGGCGGCGATGCTCGGCTCCGGTGGTCTCGACCGGGCCGGGCTGGCGGCGGACGTGTCCGGGACGTCCGAGGTGGTGGGGCTGACGCTGGGCGAACGGCCGGCGGCGGTCGGGCCGCTGCTGACGGCGCCGGTGGTCAACAGCGGGCGCTGGCAGCTCTACGGCCCGACCCAGTCCAGCGGCGGCTCGCTCGGCTGGGCGATGCGGGCCTTTGCCTCCCCGGCCATGGAGACGGCGGCGGCGCTGGCCGAGGCGGCCACGGCGCCGCCCGGCTCGGGGGGCGTGGTCTTCCTGCCTTATCTGGATGGCGAGCGGGCGCCGCTCTGGGACCCGCGAGCGCGGGGGGCGTTCGCCGGCCTGGACAGCGCCCAGGGGCGCGCCCACCTGCTGCGGGCGGTCCTGGAGGGGGTGGCCTGCTCGGTGCGGCACCTCCTGCACACGGCCGAGGCGCTCGCCGGGACCGAGGCGGTCGAGCTGCGGGTGGCCGGCGGGGGCTCCCGTCTGGCGCTCTGGAATCAGATCAAGGCGGACGTGACCGGGCGGCGCGTCCGGCCCTGCGTGACGAGCGAGAACGGGGTGCTCGGCGGGGCGATGCTGGCTGCAGTCGGTGCGGGGGTATACGCGGACGTGACCGCCGCCGGGGAGGCGATGGTGCAGCTGCTCGAGCCGGTGCTGCCGGACGCGGAGACCGCGGAGACGTACGACCGGCTGTACGAGCGTTACGTCGCGCTCTATCCGCGACTCAAGGACCTGCCGGCGGCGGGGGCGTAGCCGGCTCAAGCTCGCCGCCCGGCTGGCTGGTGGCCAGGCGCAGACTCTGGGCGACGATGCCGCGCCGCAGGAGGCCGTCCCCCACCTCCAGCTTCGCGGCCAGGGAGCGGGCGTTGATCTCGTTCGGCGCGCCGGCGCGGAGGGCCTCGCGCACCTGGGCCGCGAGGTCGAGGGTCTTGTTCAGGGCGAGCAGCAGGTCGCCCTCGCTCAAGGGGATGCGGTCGAGCAGCTCGGCGAAGGTGGCCGACCGGCACCAGGCGAGGACGGGGCCGTGGAACCCGGGATTGGGCCCGGTGGTGAGGGCCAGGCCGGCGCGGGACTCCTCGGCCTGAATCGCCGCGATGGCCTCGCCGACGAGGGGACGCAGGTCCCACAGGCGGGTGGTGAGCTGGTGGCGATTCCAGCGCGGCGCCTCCCGGTCGTAGCAGAACCAGGACAGCAGCTCCATCAGCTCGGCCGGAGCGAGGTGGTCGAAGTGCCCGGCCCAGATCAGGTTGACCAGCAGCAGGCCGTTGCCGTCGTAGATCCGGGAGAGGACGGCGGTGCGCTCGTTGGGAACGAGCACCGCCTCGGGGGCGTCGCCGGCCGCCGGCCGGTCGGGCTCGGGCGCCGGGGCGGCGGCGAGGGCCCCGAAGCGGGCCATCATGCCGGTGAGCGAGTCGAGCGTGCGCTGGGCCTGGGAGGCGGCGGCGGCCTCCTGCTCGGCGGCGGCCCCTTCGGCATCCGCCAGGCGGCGGACGGCGGCCGTCTCGCGCCGCAGGGCGCGCTCGTGCTCGGCGCGGACGGGGCAGCCGTGGCAGGCGTGACCGTCGACGGCCGCCTGGAGGGCCTCGACGGCGCCGGCCGCTTCGCCGGCGCGCCCGAACGCGCTCCCGGCGGCGCGGCGCTCCTGCTCCTGCACCGCGGCGATGCGCTTCTCTTCCTGGGCCGGCAGGTCCGGCAGGTCGAGGCGGCCGATGGCCTGCTGTAAGCTGCGCCAGGCGCGCGGCCCGGTCAGGGCGCGGGCGTCCACGCCGGGGCCGTCGACCTCGCGCAGGGCCTCCGGCAGGTCAACCGCCGGGGTTCCGTCCGGCAGGCGGGTGACGTCCGCCCAGCGGTCGACGTGCTCCACCCGCTGGCCGACCAGGACGAGTCCCGGCCCGCCGCCGTGGCGGCGGATGAAGATCCCCCAGGAGCCGGGGCGCGGCGCCGGCTCCGGCCGGGGCGCGCCGGCGTCGTCCTCACCGCCGGGGGCGGCGTGGCCGTCCTGGCGGTTGCCGCTGACGTAGAGCACTTCGCCGCCGGAGAAGCTCTGCATCGCCCGCCGAATCTGCTGGGGCAGGGGGACGGCCCAGGGCGGTCGCACGCCCTGGCGCCGCACGGCGGCGGCCTCCTCGTCTGCCCGTTGCTGCCGCCTGCGGGCGTCGGCCAGCTGGCGACGCAGGCTGATGTACTCGACGACGGCGTCGTCGGGGACGCCATCGTAGGGGCAGGCGAAGTGCGCCGCGGCGGCCGCCGCGCGCAGGGCCTCCACCTCGGCGGCCGCCGCCTGGAGCTGGTCGTTCATCTGGAACTGGCGCAGGCTCGAGGCGAACAGGCGCACGAGCCGGTCGCGTCCGGCGGTGGTGCCGTCCCACAGGGCGGCGACGGTGTTGTAGCGGGGCGTGAACGCGCTGCGGATGGGCAGCAGCTCGCCGGTGATCAGCTCGACGACCTCGGGGCAAGAGACCCACGGCGAGTAGAGGTTGACGGCGTAGCCCCGCTCGTCCAGGCCGCGCCGGCCGGCGCGGCCGGTGAGCTGCGAGTACTCGTTCGGCAGCAGAGGGCGCCGCGACACGCCGTCGAACTTGGTCTGCTCGGCGATGACCACGCTGCGGGCGGGCATGTTGATGCCCAGCGCAAGGGTCTCGGTGGCGAAGACGACGCCGATCAGCCCGGCGGCGAACAGCTCCTCGACCAGCCCCTTGAGGATGGGCAGGAGCCCGGCGTGGTGGAAGGCGATGCCCCGGGCGAGGAGCGACGTCAGGCGCTGCACCTGCTCCAGCTGCCGGTCCTCGTCCCCGAGCAGCTCGAGGTAGGCGTCGATCCGCTCGCGGCGGGCCAGCCGGGCCGGACGGCCCCGGATCAGCTCCAGGCTGCCGCAGTCCGAGGCCGACGTCTCGCAGGCCCGGCGGCTGAACAGGAAGTAGATCGCCGGCAGCAGCCGGGCCGCTTCCAGATCCCGCACCACCTCCCGTGGTCGGGGGACCTCGCGCGGGCGGGCGCTGGCCGGGATACCGGCCGGACGGGGGTAGCGGGCCTCGCCGCCGACCCGCGGCGTGTCCTGCTCCTGGCCGTGCTCGTCGACGAGCAAGCGCATCTGGCCGTCAAGGCAGTAGAGGTGCTCGAGGGGCACCGCGCGCTCGTCGTGCGTGACCAGCACCACGTCCCGGTGGACGCGGGACATCCAGGAGGCGATCTCCGGGGCGTTGGCGACGGTGGCGGAGAGGCAGACCAGCTGCACGTGGCGCGGGCAGTAGAGGATGGCCTCCTCCCAGGTCGTCCCCCGCTCCGGGTCGGCCAGGTAGTGCACCTCGTCGAAGACGACGCAGGCGACGCCGTCGAGCGCGTGCGTGGATTCGAGCAGCATGTTGCGCAGCACCTCGGTGGTCATCACCAGGATGCCGGCGTCGGCATTCTCGGCCACGTCTCCGGTGAGCAGGCCAACGTCCGGGCCGAAGGCGGCGCGCCAGTCGCGGAATTTCTGGTTGGAGAGGGCCTTGATCGGCGAGGTGTAGATCGTGCGCAGCCCCTGCTCGCGGGCCAGGTGGATACCGAACTCCGCCAGCACGGTCTTCCCCGTGCCGGTCGGCGCGGCGGCGAGGACCGAGTGGCCGGCGTCGAGCGCCCGGATGGCTTCCAGCTGGAAGCCGTCCAGGGGGAACGGGTAGCCGGCGGCGAAGGCGGCGGCCGAAGGGGAGAGGCGGTCCGGCTGGGGGCGCCGGCGCGTCCTCACCCGGCCGCCGGTGCGGCGGCCGGGCCGGCGCCCGGACGGTTGCGGGTCGGACGGCTCGGACTGATCGGGCGGTGTTGCCGGCACGATGCTGACCCCAGAGCGCGATTCTATACCTCCGCCCAGGAGGGCTCCACGCCCGCCGCGGGCTGACCGGGCGGCCCGCTCGGTCACGTGCGCCCTCAATGCGCGCCCGTAGGGACGTTGCGTGCGATCGACGCTGCGTACAATCTGCCCGGAGGACGACCGGGTGAAGGGACTGACCGGCGCCGCCAGCGCGATCCAGAGGACGACCGGGTGAAGGTGCGGGCCGTCACCGCCGGCGTGGCCCTGGACGCCGCGCTCGACCGGAATCAGGTGCAGCGGGCGGCCGCGGCCGCCCGGGCCGTGGCGACGGCGGCCGGGGAGGCCGGGCTGGAGGTGCAGACGCTGCGTCTGACGACGCCCCCTCTGAACACCTGGGGCGGCGACGCCGGGAGTGCCCCGGGCGACCTTCCGGGGCTCGCCCGTGCGGTGGAGGCGCTCGCCACCGGCGCCGGCTTCGGCTACGTCGCGCTCGGCGCCGTCGATACCGCCACCACCGCCGAGGCGGTCTGGCGGCCGTTGCTCGAGGCGCTGCCGGAGGCGGTGCGCCGCACGGAGAACGTCTTCGTCTCGGCGTCCGTCGCCACCCGGGCGGCCGGCGTCAACCTCGCGGCGGCGCGGCTCGCCGGGGAGGTGGTGGCGCAGATCGCCGCCACGACGGCGGACGGCTTCGGCAACCTGCGATTCGCCGCGCTGGCCAACTGTCCGGCGCACATCCCCTTCTTCCCGGCCGCCTACCACGACGGCGGCGGGGCGGTGGTGGTGGGGCTGGCGCTCGAAGCGGCCGACCTGGCGGTCGAGGCCTTCGACGGGGCAACCGACCTGACCGAAGCCGAGTCCCGGCTGGTCCGGGCGGTGGTGGCGGCGGTGCGGCCCCTGCACGAGACCGCGGCGCGGGCCGCGCTGGACGCCGGCGCTCGCTTCTCCGGGGTCGACCTCTCCCTCGCGCCGTTCCCGGCGGACGACCGCAGCATCGCCGCGGCCTTCGAGCGCCTGGGGCTGCCGGCCTTCGGGGCGAGCGGGACGCTGTTCGTCGCCAGCCTGCTCACGGGGGCGCTGCGCCGGGCGGCGGCCGCGCTCCCCGGGGGCCCGGCGCGCACCGGCTTCTCCGGCTTGATGCTGCCGGTGCTCGAAGACTCGGTGCTCGCGGCGCGGGCGGCGGCGGGGACCTTCGGCGTGGACAGCTTGCTGCTCTACTCGGCGGTCTGCGGCCTGGGGCTGGATACGGTCCCCGTCCCGGGCGAGACGACGGCGGCCGAGCTGGCGGCGATCGTGCTCGACGTGGCGGCGCTGGGCGTGCGGCTGGACAAGCCGCTGACGGCGCGGCTCTTTCCGGTGCCGGGCAAGCGGGCCGGCGACCCGGTGCGGTGGGACTTCGCCTTCTTCGCCCCCTCCCGCGTGCTGCCGGTGCGGGGCTTCGGGCTGGAGGGCGCGCTCGCCGCGAGCGCGAACTACGATCCGCAATCGTACCTTACCGGGAGGGGTGAGCCGTGAGCGCGATGGACGTGGCCCAGTATCGCGGGATCATCCCCCCCATCCTGACCCCGGTGCAGCCGGACGGGCAGGTGGACCTGCTCTCCCTGACCCGGCTGACCAACTGGCTCATCCGGGAGGGCGTGCACGGCATCTGGGCCTGCGGCACCACCGGCGAGTTCCCCTGCTTCGACGCGGACGAGCGGGAGAACGTGGTCGGCACCTGCGCCGAGGCGGCGATGGGGCGCGTGCCCCTGGTCGCGAACATCTCCGACTGCAGTACGCGTTTGGCCATCGAGCACGGCCTGCGGGCGCTGCGGGCCGGGGCCGACGCCGTCGCCCTCACCCCGCCCTACTACTACAGCAACACCCAGGAGGAGCTGCTGACTCACTACCGGGTGGTGCGGGACGCCGTGGACGCCCCCCTGTTCGTCTACAACATCCCTTCGACGGTCAAGGTCAAGGTTGAGGTGGAGTCGATCGTGACCCTCGCCGCCGAGGGGACGGTGGTGGGGATCAAGGACAGCCAGAACGACCTGGACTTCGCCCGCACGCTCTCCATGGCGGCGAACGAGCGAGGCGTCCCCCTCCGGCTCTTCCTCGGGACGCGCTCGTTGATCGACGCGGCGCTGCTCGTCGGGGCGCACGGCTGCATCCCGGGAATCGCCAACGTCGTCCCCCGCGCCTGCCTCGACGCCTACGAGGCGGCCGCCCGGGGCGACTTCCCGGTGGCCTTGCGCGCCCAGCAGCGGGTGGTAGACGCGCTGGCCATCACCCGGGTGGTGCGCGGCTCGGCGCAGGCCGCCGGGATGGGCGGGATGAAGGCGGCGCTGAAAGCGATGGGCGTGATCGCCTCGTCGAACGTCGCCCTGCCCCTGGCCTCGCCGACGGAAGAGGACGAGGCCCGCATCACCGGGATCGCCCGGAACCTGGGCCTGCACTTCCTGACTCCCGCCTGAGGCCCCGGCCAGAGGCTCCGGCCAGAGGCCCCGGCCGCGTTCGGTCGAGCGGAGGCTGGCCCTCCGGGGGAGGGCTCAGTGGCGGAAGTGGCGGTAGCCGGTGGTGACCATCGCCAGGCCGAGGCGGTCTGCCGCTTCCGTGGCGGCGGCGTCCTGCTTGCTCCC
>DATLLM010000461.1:0-5438 GCA_035537855.1 Chloroflexota bacterium
CAGGACCCATGACCCAGTTGCTGCAGCGCGGCGCCACCGGTGGGGGCGTCCGGCCCCTCTTGACCGCCCTGACCGCCCTCGGGTTGGCGCTGGTGACCCCGGTCGGCACCGTCCACGTCTGGGGCGCACCTGTGTACTCGAAGGCCACGGTGGTCGGGGGCGGCGCCTGGGCCGCCGCCGGCGCCGCCGAGAGCGCCGGGGCCAGCGCCAACCCGAGGGCGGTCAGGGCGGTCAAGAGGGGCCGGACGCCCCCACCGGTGGCGCCGCGCTGCAGCAACTGGGTCATGGGTCCTGGGTCCTGCCTTTCCGCGGCCCGCCGGGGGTGCGCCCCGCGCCGGGGCGCCCCGTCAGGCGGCGCGGGGGCCAGTCTGCGCCGGCCGCGGCGCCGCCACCACCGACACGCCTGACACACGCCTGACACACTCCTGCGACAGTTCCCCCGCCCGGCCAGGTCGGGGGAGCCGCGCCGGGGCGGTGGTTGCCACGCCGGGGCGGAGGTCCATCGCGATCGTGCCCGGGTCGCGCCCACCGAGCACGGCCGAGCACGGCCGCCCTACGGGCGGTAGCGGTATAGGAACTCGCATAGACCGAGCGGCCGCGCCGCTGCGACGCGCCGGGCACACCTATGCCGTCCCCAGACGACCGCTCGCCCGACGCGCGCCGGGATGGGCGTGCGCGGCCCCGGCCGTCCGCCGGGGCGCTGCGGGCCGGCTACGGGCGGTGGCCGCTCCCGGCAGACTGCAGCCGCGCCTCCCGGCGGGCCACGTCCGCCTCCAGGCACGCCGCGCCGCAGTGGCCGTAGCCGCCCCGCGATCGCCAGGGCGGTGTCCGCCGACCGGGAACAGACCGGACAGGTGAGCGGGTGGCCTCGGCCTGCTCGACCAGATCGACCCAGAGCTGCGGATCGGCCCGGTAGCGGGCTCGCATCTCCGCGATGTACCGGCGCTCCAGCCGGCGCCGGCCGCAGCGCCCAGCGTCCACACCGGCCCGCAGCTCTGGAGAGGGGGCGAAGGCCGAGTCCCGCTGGTTGACGTCCAGGACCGTCCCGCGGTGGGGGCCGTGTCGTGCGTGCTGGCGGCGTAGAGCATCCCTACAGAGGGAGACTCCAACGCGCGCGGAGTACCGAGATCGACCGGGGGCGACACCAACTGGCGCTACCGACTGATCGGCCCCTGGACTCGGTCGAGTGTGCAGGCGCAACGACTGTAGCCGGACTGTGACGCCCCCGTAACAGCACCGTTCGGCGAGAACCGTCAGGATCGCTTGGACGGCGCCGCGCAACCCGCCCTGAACGCCGCGGCGACGGCAGCGGCAACGCCCTCCTACCAGACTCTTGGTTCGGCGCACTCAGACACTACTCGGAGGACACCCCACCCCGCATGACCGCCGCCACCCCTGGGCGCACCCGCGCCCTCCGCACGCTCGCCGCCGCGCTCAGCCTGGCCGCCGCCGTCCTCTCCCCGCTCGGGTTCACGCACGTCCCGGCGTCCCACGCCCAGGCGCATCCGGCGTGCGCGTTCGTGCTCGGCTTCGCCGCCCTCCGGGACCGGCTGCCCGCCACGGTCGGAGTCTGCCTGGAGGACCAGCAGAGCAACGTGGCCAACGGCGACGCCTACCAGCGCACGACCGGCGGCCTGCTGGTGTGGCGTAAGGCGGACAACTGGACGGCCTTCACCGACGGCTTCCGCACCTGGGTGAGCGGCCCGCGGGGCCTCCAGGAGCGCCTCAACTCCCAGCGCTTCGCCTGGGAAGGCGACGCCTCTGCCCCCGGCACCACCCTCATCGTGGACGCCCCCGCGCCGCCGGCGGCGCAGGGCCTGCGCATCGTCTCGGTCACCTCGCCGGCGCGGCGCAACGCGAACGCCACGCTGGCGGCCCAGACCGCTCCCGGGGCGACCTGCGGCATCACCGTCCACTACAAGTCCGGCCCCAGCGAGGCCGCCGGGCTGGGGCCGAAGACCGCGGACGCGCAGGGCGCGGTGTCGTGGACGTGGCGCGTCGGCGGGAACACCACCTTCGGGGAGTGGCCCATCGACGTGACCTGCACGGCCGGCGGCCAGCGCCTCACCGCTCGCACGGCCTTCACCGTCGGGTGATGGGTCGACGGGCCGGCGCGGGCGGCCTCAAGCACGTGGTGGCTGAGGCCCCTGGCGGCGAGCTCCTTCGCCGCCACCGCACGTACCTGCACCTCGTGCAGGGCCCTCACCTCGAGCCGCTCGCGTAGGAAGGGCCCGATCGCAGTCGGGGACGCGGTTCAGCACCACGTCACGGGCGGTTGGAGCACGCTGTTGATCGTGCGTGAGTCCTCAACCTCTGACGAGGTGCTCCGGGCACCCCCGCCGGCGGCCCGGACCACGCCCGCGCAGTTCCATCCACAACGGACGCTCGACCCGGTCACGACCGCGCCCCACCGATCCGTCTGAGACGGTCTGGGGTTGCGGTCATCCGCACGCCCCGCGCATCAGAGGTGACCCCCGTCACCGACCGCAGGGCGCGCGGGTGCGGCGCCCGATGATCGGCGCCGTCGGGGGCATCACCCCCCGACGGCGCCGCAGCGTCGATGGCCGGCCGGGCGCATCACCACCCGACCGGCCGGCCCACCAGGAGTTGGAGGCTCCACGATGGACGGCATCCACCGTAGCAAACCCGGGGCCAGGGCCCGCCCGGAGGGCAGCGGGGTCGGCCGGTGACTACCGACCCGTCGTCCCCGCCGGCAGGCGGGCCCGACCCGGAGCCCCCCGACTCGGCGCCCGCGCCCCTGGACCCCCGGCCGGCGGCGGGGTGCGCCGACCGACAAGCGGCCGCCGCGGCCGAAGCCCGCTGGCGCGCGGTGGTCGACGCCCAGCGCGACGACCTCGCCGTGCTCCGGGCGCGCTGGCCCGATCGCACCTCGCCGGAGAGCCGGGCGGCCCTCGCCCGGCTGCGCCGGCGGGTGGCGCCCGGGGGCGACGCGGACGAGGCCATGGCGGCCGTCCACGCCGCGTACGACGGGGCGGTGCCGCCGGTGGTGCGCCGGCGACTGGAGCACTACGCCCGGGAGCAGCTGCCCGAGGGGCCTCAGACGGCGGCTAGCCGGCGGACCGACGAGCGGGGGAGGCGCCCGGGCGGGCTGGATCTGGCCCGAGCGGACGAACCGGAGCACCACCGCGGGGCGATCGTCGGCGTGGAGCAGCGCGTCTTCGCGCCCGCCCCATGGGGCGTCGCCCGCCGCCGGGCCGCGGCTCGATGCTCGCCACGTCCAGCCCCGTTCGTTGCCCGCGGCGTGCGGACGCCCGACGGGCGCCGGGCCGTGTGACTCACCCTGTGACGCAAACGCCCCCGGACTCGGCCGCGTCCGGCCGGCCGCGGGCGGATCCGACGCCGACGCCTCCAGATCGGACAGCACCCCGCCGGCATCGCTTCCTCGCTCCCGACTGCCACCGGATCATGCCGACGCGCTTCGCTGCCCGGCGCGAGGTCAGAGACCTCGCCACGGCGTACGCGGCCAGGCACCGGGTTCGGCACGCCTCGTTGCGCCAGTCGCCGATCGCGCCCCTGTTTGCGTGACCGCGCCGCGAGTGCAGCGGCTCCCTTGCCATACGCGAAGATACAACCGTATGATTGTATTATGCCGGTCGCCCGGTCCGACGTCGACCGCCTGTTCGGCGCGCTCGCCGATCCCACGCGGCGCGACATCGTCCGCCGCGCGATCGATGCCGAGGAGGGCATCGTCGAGCTGGCCAGCCACTACGCGATGAGCTTCGCGGCGGTGCAGAAGCACATCGCCGTGCTCGAGCGGGCCGGCCTGGTCACCAAGCAGCGCATCGGGCGCCGCAAGGTCGTCCGCACCGATCTCGAGCGGCTGCGCGTCGTGCGCCGCCTGCTCGACCAGTACGAGGCGCTCTGGCGCGGCCGGATCGACCGCATGGCGGGGCTCCTTGCCGATACGAAGGAGGGCGACCGATGACCATCACCGCCGTCCGCAAGGACCCGCGGTCGCGCACGGTGACGCTGGAGGCCGAGTTCGACGCCTCGCCGGAGCGGGTCTGGCAGCTCTGGGCCGATCCGCGCCAGCTCGAGCGCTGGTGGGGCCCGCCGGCGTACCCGGCGACGGTCGAGGCGCACGACCTGCGCCCCGGCGGCCGCGTCGCGTACCGCATGACCGGCCCCGAGGGTGACGAACACCGCGGGTACTGGGACGTGGACGACGTGCAGCCGCCGCACCGGCTCGTCGTGCGCGATGGCTTCGCCAACCGGGACGGCACGCCCGACGCCGCGCTCCCGGTGACGACCCTGCGGGTGACCATCCGGGACCTCAGCGGCGGGCGGACCCGGATTACGATCGAGAGCGAGGTCCCGACCGTCGAGGCGATGGAGCGGCTCGCCGCCATGGGCACGGAGGAGGGCCGGCGGCAGGCCGTCGGGCAGATCGACGCCATCCTGGCAGAAGATCCGGCCGCGGCCGGCCGCGGCCGGCGATGACGGCCACGGATTTCGACGTCAACCGAACGACGACCAGACCGACCAGAAAGGAACCACGACCATGAAGCCGACGACCACCCCCGGCGAGGCGAGCAGCAACCTCGCCGGCAAGCCGCCCGTCGTCGACCTGGCCACCTGGCAGGCGGCGCGCGAGGCGCTGCTGGTCCGCGAGAAGGCGCACACCCGTGAGGGCGACGCGATCGCCGCGGCCCGGCGGCGGCTGCCGATGGTCGAGCTCGACGGCGCGGTCGAGGTCATCGGCGCCGCCGGGCCGGTCCCGTTCGTCGACCTGTTCCAGGGTCGCGACGAGCTCGTGGTCTACAAGCACATGTGGTACGACGGCGCGCCGCACCAGGGGCAGTGCGAGGGCTGCACCACCACGGCCTGGCACCTGCGGGACGCCGTCTACCTCAACGCCCGCGGCGTCTCGTTCGCCCTCCTGACCTCGGGCCCGTGGGACGAGGTGGCTCCCTACGTGGCGTTCATGGGGTACACCCAGCCCTGGTACTCGGTGCGGGGCGTGGCGGCGCCGGTGGGCGGAGAGATGGGGCGAATCGCCTGTTTCCTGCGCGACGGCGACCGCGTGTTCCTCACCTACGCCACGACCGGTCGGGGCAACGAGCCAATCAACGGGTCCCTCGGCCTGCTCGACATGACGCCCTACGGCCGCGGCGAGGCGTGGGAGGACAACCCCGAGGGCTGGCCCGTGATCGGCGATGTCCGCGAGGGGCACCCGTCCGAGGGCCGCCAGGCCTGCTGGTACTGGCGCTCGGACGCCGACGGCGTCGCCACCTGGGGCCCGACCAGCCGGCCCGTGCCGCAGTGGACCCGCCCCGGCGCGACCCCCGTGGAGACCCTCGGCCGCCAGGGCCACCACCACTGACGCGGGTTCCGTCGTTCCAGCCGGCGTCTCGGAACGCGTTGCGTCGATGTGATCACACGCGGAACGGCTGACGCTACGTGCTGACGTTCAGGGT
>DATLLM010000462.1:0-7530 GCA_035537855.1 Chloroflexota bacterium
GCAGGGTCGTCGCCGCCAGGACGCCGATTCCGGCCAGGCTGAAAGCCGCCATGGTCAGGCCCACGGCGTCCGCGATCGTGCCCACCACCAGCGGCCCGCCGGTCGAGCCCACGTCCCCGATCAACCGCCAGACCCCCAGGAACTCGCCCGTCGCCCGGCGCGGCGCCAGGTCAGCGCCCAGGGTCATCATCGAGCCGGCGCCGATCCCGTTGCCGAGGCCCATCACGCAGGTCGCCGCCAGCAGCCCGGCGTAGCCCGACGTCAGCGGCACCATCGCCATGCCGGCGGCCATGACGAGGAAGGACGGCACCGAAGCGTACTTCCGTCCCAGCTTGTCCATCAGGAGCCCGGCGGGCAGGAAGAGGGACATGTCCACCGCGCTCGAGATGCTGACGATGCTCCCGATCTCGGCCACGCTCAGGTTCAGCTCGTTCGCGGCGTAGAGGGGGACGATGATCTGCCGCCCGGCGCGGATCATCTGGGCGAAGATCTGGGCCGAGCCGGCCGTTCCGAGCTCCCGCCAGTGCGCCTTGACCACCGCCCCGACCACCGCCCAGCGGGTGTGCCCGTGGGCCACCGTCTCTTTGTGGCGGGACTCGGAGATGAAGATGATGGAGATCACGGCGGCGGCCGCGGCCGTGGCCGCCGCGGCGTAGAACGGGGCGGTCAGTCCGAGGATCGTCCCCAGGACGCCGCCGAGCGCCGGGCCGACGAAGGTGCCGATGCGGCTCACCCCCCCGAACGTGGAGAGCGCCCGCCCCCGGTCGCGCAGCGGCACGGTGTCCGTCAGGTAGGCCATCCGGGAGATGTTCCACATCGCCGTGCCCAACCCGGCCAGGAAGCGCAGCAGCAGCAGGGCCGGGAAGTGCTGCAGGTAGACCAGCCCGAGCGTGGACAGGGCCAGCATGACGGTCCCCACCACCATCACCGGCTTCCGCCCGAAGCGCTCGAGCATCATCCCCGAAGGGACGTCGCCGACCAGCGTCCCCAGCCCGGCGGCGGCCACCGCCAGCGAGACGAGCGCGTAGTTGACGCCGAAGTCCTGGGCGTACAGGGGCAGGGTGGGGACGAGGATGCCCTGGCCGATGCTGAGCAGCAGGGTCGGGACGTAGACCGGCAGCAGCAGGGACGCGGTCTGACGCAGCGGGGCGCCCGGGGTCGGCGCCAACTACTGACCGAGCTCGCGCAGAATCTGGCGGCAGTACTCCACGCTCAGTCCGTCCCGGTAGAGCTGGTCGCCGTCGCGGCAGCCTTCCACCGCCAGGAAGCCACCGTAGTTGGCCTCGACCATCGCGGAGATCGCGAAGCGGTAGTCGATCTCGCCGTCCGGCAGGGGCACCTTCAAGTAGTAGGAGTGCTCCAGCTCCGGGATCTGCAAGCGGAGCAGCTGCTTGCAGTGCCAGTACTTGGCCCGGGAGGCCAGGGCGACGATGCAGGCCTCGTTCGTCTCCTCCGGCACCTCGTAGTTCCAGTAGAGGTTGCCCAGGTCCGGGTTGACGCCCACGTTCGGCCGGTCGACCAGCTCGAGCAGGTGCAGGCAGCTCCAGGAGTTGTCCGCGATCGAGTGCTGGTGCATCTCGATCGAGATGTCGACTCCCAGGTCGGCCGCGACGGCGGCCACTTCGCGCAGATGGCGCGCCGTGACCTCGAAGTCCGCCTCGCTCGCCAGCCGGCTGCTCCCCTGGGGCAGCCGCCCGCCGACGTCCCGCCCGGAGCCGTGCGGGTCGCGCGGTGGCGTGCCGACGGTCATGTTCAGCAGCCCGGAGCCGATCCAGGCGGCGGCCCGGATACCGTCCAGCACGCGCTCCTTGTTCTGCGCCGCCACCCGGGGGCTGGCGAAGCCACCGCCACCGCGCAGCGCGGCGCACGGCACGCCCTCCCCCTCCAGCTCGCGGCGCAGCTCTTTGACCTCCGCCTCCCCCCCCCGGGCTGAGGCGATGCCGACCTCGATCCCTTCGAACCCGGCGGCCCGCACCTTCTGGAGGTAGGCCCGGCGCACTTCCTTCGGCGGGAGCTCGTTCCCCGGTCCGCGGGCATCCTGGTAGGGGTAGAACACCGAGCGGCGGAACGCGTAGCTGATCTTCATGCCCACTCCTCCTGCACCCTGCTCGCCACCTGGGCGCGCGCAGCACGCCGGTGCCACGCTGCGGGAGACACTGTTCCGCTCCCGCCCGTCCCTTGTCAACCGTGGGGGGCGCCGGAGCGGGCAGGACGCGCCGGGGAGGACCGGGGCGAAGCGGGCTAGACGGCGCGCCGCCCGCCGGGGATCAGCTTGAGCTGGGCGCGCAGGGCCTGCCGCGCGGCCGCATCGACCTCCGGCCGGGCCTCGAGCGCCCCGTCGAGGAGGCGCAGCGCCGGAGCGCCGCCCGCTCGGGCGGCCCCGGGCGCCTCCCCCGGGACCGGCGGGAGGCCGGCGGCATCGCGCGCGGCGCCGGCGCCGGACGCCGGCGGCGAGCCGAACAGGCGCGCCTCGAGCGAGGCCACGTCCTCCGGCGCCCGCTCCAGCACGCCCGGCTCCCCGATCTCGATCAGCGCCCGATCGAGGGCCACCAGCTTGCGCGCTCGATCGAACGCCCGATCCTCCGGCACCGACTCCGTATCCGCCACTGTCCTCGCCCCTCCGGTCGCGGCGCTGCCACGCCGCTCAACCTGCTCTCAACCGTAACGTGTCGACGGGGCCCTTGGCCCGTTCTGGCCCCAATGTCCTATGCCCCCGCCGCCCGGACGGCCGCCACCGGAGCGGCGGCCCCTAGACTGAGGCAGGCGGCGGCCATCAAGAAGCGCGCCCGGGCGATCAGCCCCTCCACCTCGATCCGCTCGTTCGTGCCGTGGACGCCCGTATCGCGCGACTCGGCCTGCGGGTGCAGGGGCATGAAGTCGTAGACCGCCACCCCCAGCGGGCGCAGCAGGCGGGAGTCCGTGAAGCCCGAGCAGAGCGTCGGCACCAGGTCGACGTCCTCCCGGCCGAGGGCCAGCCGCAGCGCCCGGTGGCAGGTCTCCCGGAAGGGGTGGTCGTACGGCGAGTGGTTCGCCTCAGCCGTCGTCAGCACCTCGATCTCCACCCAGGGCAGGTCGGCCAGCAGGCGGCGCATCTCCGCCTCGACGTAGGCGGCGTCCTGCCCGGGCAGGGTGCGCACGTCGCAGGTGACGAGGCAGGAGGCCGGGATCGAGTTGGACTTGATCCCGGCCTGAATCATGGTGGGCACCAGCGTCAGGCGCGATCCCGCGCGCAGACCGTCCGCCACCGGCTCGTGCTGGCGCTCGAGCGTCTCCAACGCCGCCGGGAGCGCCGCCGGGCTCAGACCGGCGGGGAGCCCGAAGCGCGGCGGTACGGCGCCGAACAGGGGGTGCGACGTGTCCACCTCGGGCTCGTACCCCCGCAGGCGGTCGAGCAGCACTCCAGCCCGCTCCAGGGCGTTGGACGCCCGCCAGGGCGCCGAGGCGTGACCCGGCTTGCCCAGCACCCGGAACCGCAGCTCGAGGCGCCCTTTCTCGCCGGTGGCGAAGCCGTAGGCCAGGCCGGCCGGCGAGCGCAAGGCCCCGCCCCCGCCCTCGTTCAGCGCCACATCCGCCCGCACCAGCGGGGCCAGCGCCGGCTGGGCCGCGACCCAGCCGGCGCCGAAGCGCCCGCCGGACTCCTCGTCCGCGGCGGCGAGCAGGGCCAGGTCGCCTCCCAGGCGCACCCCCCGCCGGCGCAGCAGGAGCATCACCAGCGCCTCGCAGGCGGCGAGCGACTTGGCGTCGTGGCTCCCCCGACCGAAGACCAGCCCGCCCTCGACCGCGCCGGCGAACGGCGGGTACGGCCAGCGCTCGGCGTCCTCGACCGGCACCACGTCGAGGTGGGCCATGAACAGCACGCTCGGGGACGCCAGCGGGCCGAGCGGGCCGTCCCCGGCGGCGCCCAGCCGGGCGATCAGATTGCCCCGCCCGGGCGCCGACTCGAAGACCTCGGCGGCGATCCCTTCCGCCCGCAGCCGGTCGCGCAGGAAGGTGGCGCAAGGGGTCTCGTTGCCGTTGGGCACGCCGTCGAGCCCGGGATGGCCGTCGCCGTAGTTGACCGAAGGGAAGCGCACCAGCTCGGCCAGCAGGCCGGCCAGCTCCTCCCGGGCCCCGTCCACGTCGGCGAGCAGCTGCGCCAGCAGCGCGTCCGCCACTTTACCGCTCACCGCGCTCACTCCGGCCATCTCCGATCCCGTCCTCCACGCCCCCGGCGCCGCGCGCCTCGTAGACGTCGACCGCCACCCCGGCGGTCTGAGTCTTCCCGTCGGGGGTTGCTTCTGTGACACCGGCCGCGGCGCCGGCGGCCGCCGCCACCGCGTGCACGTCCGCGACGCGCCCGGCGCGCCCGTCCCGATCCGCCCCGACGGGCTCGACGGAAACGCCGGTCCCGCCCGGCAGGGCCCCCAGGTCGCCCAAGACGCGCGTCGCGAGGAAGCCCTTCATGCCGTGCGGCGGGTAGGGGTTGAGATAATCCTGCCAGACGAGGGTCTGGTAGTTGCGCCGCCCGGCGAGCCGGCCGCCGGAGGGATCGAGCCAGTTGTTGATGGTGACCACGGGCACGGGGCTCGCCGCCGGTGGCAGGCGGCAGCGGTCGATCCCCAGCCCCATCAGGCGCCCCGCCGTCTCCCGCAGCCAGTCCAGCGGGGCGTCCACCAGCACCACCCGGGACGGGCGCACCTGCCCCTCAGCCAGCAGGTGCTTGATGGCCTGGCCGCCCTTGCTGTGCCCGATCACCGTCACGTCCGCGCTCGCGTCGAGCGCACCCAGGTCGGCGGCGATCAGGGCCGCCGCCGCCCGCGTCGATCCGCGGATCGAGCCCCCGGGCACACGCGTCCAGTCGAAGAAGTGCAGCCCGGTCTCGTCCGTCAGGCGCCGCCGCACGCGGTCCGAGCCGCTGTACCAGGAGGTGGCGAAGCGCTGCCACTGCTCGGGAGACCAGCCCAGAAAGGTGCTGCACCACTGCCACCAGGCCGAAGGGTCGTCGTACCAGGCGTCCGTCCAGGCGCCCGAGACGCAGTACAGTACGCGATCGGCGGCCGCCATCGATACTCGCTCAGCATTCACGCACGGGAACCGGGGCACTCGGCGGCCGCCGTGGCCGGCGCCACGGCGACCCCCTCTCAAGCGTACCGTCACGGTACCACGTCGCCGGGAGGCGAGCCGGCGCCGGGCGGAGCGGGGACGGCCGGGGCACGAGAACGACGCCAGTCGGGGAGGAACCGCCATGCAGCTCTGTCTGAACCAGATCACCATCGGGCGCCGTCCGCCGGAGGACGCCGCCGAGCTGGGGCGCCAGCTGGCGGCCGCCCGCGCCGGCGGCTGGACGGCGATGGAGCTCTGGCTGCGCCACTGGGACGCCGTCTTCGAGCGCGAGGGGAGCGGCGCCCGGCGCCTGCTCGACGACGCCGGGATCGCGGCCACCGGCGGCTGCGCCCACCCGGGCCTCTTCTTCGCCACCGGCGAGCGCCTGCGCCGCCACCAGGATGAGCTGCGGCGACGCCTGGAGCAGTGCCAGGCCCTCGGCGCGCCGCACCTGGTGATCACCCCCGGGACGCCCGGGGAGGACCTCCCCGAGCGCCTCGACGCGGCCGCTCTGGCTCTCGCCGCCACCAACCTGCGGGCGGCGGCCGGGCTCGCCGCGCCTTACGGCGTGCGCCTGGGAATCGAGTTCCTCAAAGGGGCCCGCATGGTCAACAATCTGTACACCGCACTCGCCCTGGCCGGCGACGTCGCCCACCCCAACGTCGGCGTCGTCCTGGACACCTTCCACTTCTACGCCGGGCCGAGCAAGCTGGAGGACCTGCACGCCCTGGGCGGCGATCCCACCCGCTTGAGCTTCGTCCACGTCAACGACGTCCCGTTCGATTCCCCGCGGGAGGGGTGGACGGACGCCGCCCGGGTGCTCCCCGGCGAGGGCGCGTTCCCCCTGGGCGCGATCTTCGAGCGGCTCGCCGCCTGCGGCTACGGCGGGGCCGTCTCCCTCGAGCTGTTCAACGAGGCGTTCGCCGCCCGCTGGGCCGGGGCGCCCGAAGCGGCGGCCGCGGCCGCCTACGCCAGCGTCGCCGCACTGCCGGCCGCTGCGCCGGCGGGCGCTTGAGGTGGCCGCGGTGGTGCCCCCCCATCGCCCCCTGCGTCTCGGCTACGTCGGCGCCGGCACGCTCGCCCAACGCGTCCACCTGCCGAGCTTCAGCACCCTCGACGGCTGCCGGCTGGTGGCCCTGGCGGAGGTGCGCCCGGCCCTCGGCGAGGCCGTGCGCCGCCGCTTCGGGATCGAGCGCCTCTACCCGGACCACGCGGCGCTGGCGGCCGACCCGGAGGTCGACGCCGTCGCCGTCTCCGCCCCTTTCGCCCTGCAGGGCGAGATCGCCCGCGACTGCCTCGCGGCCGGGAAGCACGTGTTCATGGAGAAGCCGATGGCCGTCTCCCTCGCCCAGGCGGACGGCATCCTGGCCGCCGCCCGGGCGGGCGGGGCCCGCCTCATGGTCGGCTACATGAAGCGCTACGACGCCGGCAACGAGCTGGCCCACGACGCCGTCGCCGGGTGGCGCCGCAGCGGCGAGGTCGGCCGGCTGCGCCTGGTGCGGGCCCACGGCTTCGGCGGCGACTGGATCGCCGGGATCGACGCCGAGGTCACGGCCACGGACGAGCCGGCGCCCCCGGCGCCGGTCGCCGCCAGCCTGCCGGACTGGCTGCCGCCGGACGCCGCCGGCGCCTACGTCGGCTACCTCCAGCAATACACCCACAACGTCAACCTGATGCGCTTCCTCCTCGACGCCGGCGACGACGCGGCGGTCGGGCACGTCGACCTCGACCCGGACGGCTACAGCGGCGTCGCCGTGCTGCGCATCGGGGGCGTCCGCTGCGTCCTGGAAACGGGCCGCCTGGCCTACCACCGCTGGGACGAGCACACCCAGGTCTACTTCGATCGGGGGTGGGTGCACACCTGGGCGCCGCCCCTGCTGCTGCGCAACGCCGTCGCCGAGGTGGAGCTCTACCGCAGCGAAGCGCCCGGCGCGGAGGGCGCCGGCGACTCGCCTGCGGGCGCGGCCGCCGTCCGCCACAGCCTCACCCGCCCCCTGGCCGAGCCGCGCTGGTCCTGGGCCTACCGGCGCGAGGCGGAGCACTTCGTGGCCTGCCTGCGCAGCGGCGCCCCGTTCCGCTCCTCAGGCGAGGACACCCGCACCGACGTGCGCCTCTTCGAGGACCTCTACCGCGCCCACCTCGGCCGCTGAGCCGCGCGGCGGAGACTCCGTCCGCCGATTCCCCCCTTCACGTATCCGGAAACGTGTGCTAGAGTGGATCTCATCTCGACGTAAGCGTCTCGACGTAAGCGTCATCACGCACAGTCGCCAGCGGCGCCGGGCAGCCGTCGCGGGCGGGACGAGGTGTCATGTCCGCATCACGGCTGCCCGGCGCCGCTGGCGGCTGTGCGTGATGACGCTTACGTCGAGACGCTTACGTGGAGATGAGACCCACTCTAGCACACGTTTCCGGATACGTGAAGGGGGGAATCGGCGGACGGAGTCTCCG
>DATLLM010000463.1:0-8924 GCA_035537855.1 Chloroflexota bacterium
AGCGCACCCGTCTCCACCAGCAGATCGAGGGCGCCCCAGGCGGCGCCCAGGGCGGCGGCGTGGATGCCCAGCACGCCCACCCCCACCCGCATCCGCTCCCAGATGGGGGGCACGACGAAGGCTTCCAGGACGCGGTGCACCTCCTCGACGAAGACCTCGCCCAGCCCGGGGGCGTAGCCGCCGAGCACGACCATCGTCGGGCCGAGCAGATTCGCCCCGGCGGCGAGGGCCCGGCCGACGTCGTGCCCGGCCTGGCGGAGCACCGAGGCGGCCAGGCGGTCGCCCCGGGCGGCGGCGTCCACCACCGCCTCCACCTCGATCGGATACCCCCCGGCGGGGCCCATGACGGAGACGACGCCGGCGCCGAGCGCCTCCTCCACCTGGCGCAGGATCGCCGGCCGGGTGGCCAGGGCCTGGACGCAGCCCACGTTGCCGCAGTGGCAGCGCGGACCGCCCTCGCGCACGACGATGTGGCCCAGCTCGCCCACGATCCCGGTGGCGCCGCGGTAGAGGTTGCCGTCCAGGATCAGGGCGGCCCCGATGCGGTCGCCGAGGGAGAGGAAGAGCAGGTCGTCGATCCCGGCGGCGGCGCCGTCGCGGGCCTCGGCCAGGGCGGCGGCGCGGGCCATGTCCTCGATCAGCACGGGCACGCCCAGGCGCCCGGCGACCCCGGCCGCGAGGGGGATGGAGGGCGCCCCGGGCACCGCCTCCGGCCGGTGGGTGCCCTGCCGCGTGTCGACGAAGCCGGCGAGCGCGACGCCGGCGGCGCGCACCTCGGCGCGGGGCAGTCCGGAGCGCTCGATCACCCGCTCGACCAGGCGGGCGATGTCCCCCACCGACGTCGGCGGCGGGGCGGGGAAGGCCCCGCCGGCGGCGCCCCGGTCCGGTCCAGGGCCGCCCACGTCCGCCTGGTCGAGCACGGTCTCGTAGCAGACCCGCCCGACGAGATCGCGCACCACCCCCCGCACCGGCCAGCCGCTGAGGTCGAGCCCGACGGCGTGGGCGGCGCCGCCGGCCAGGGTGACGCGCTGCGGCGGGCGGCCGCCGCGGGACTCGGCCTTGCCGGCGTCTTCCACCAGCCGGGCGGCGGCGAGCTCGGCGAGCCACTCCCCGGTCATGGCCGTGCTCACCCCGAGCAGCTCGGCCATATCCCCCCGGGTCAGGGTGCCGAAGCGGCGCAGCAGGCCGAGCAGCTGCACCCGGGGGTCGCGGGAGAGGGCGGCCGGGGCGCTGAAGCCCCCCTCCGCGCCACCCTGGCCGGGAAGACTCACCACGGCGCACCCCGGGCGTCCATCGCTGCGGCCACCAGGCGCCCCAGGGGCGTGCCGCTGTGGCTGATGCGCTCGAACGCGGCGCAGCCGATCACCCCCAGCGGGCCGAGGGCGCGGGCGGCGGCGTCCAGCAGCAGGTTGATGCCGAAGTTGTCGCAGGCGGCGTGGGGCACGCGCACGATGGCCACCCCCGCCGCCTCGGCCGCGCGGGCGTGGGCGGGGGTGCACCCGATCTGCACCACCGTCCGCAGCCCGGCGGCGCCGAGCAGGGGGTAGGCGCCGGGCGGGAAGATCTTGCCGCCGCCGCCTTTGACGTGGAAGGCGCCGAAAGGCCAGGAGGGGTCGCCGCTCATCACCCGGGGGAAGGCGCCGAAGCGGGCGGCCGACTGCACCTCCGGGATGACCATCAGGGCCTCGACCGCTTCCCCGGCCGTGCGCGGGCGGGCGGCGTCCAGCACGGCCCCGATGCCCACCTCGAAGGCGTAGTCCGCCGGGGTGTGGATGCAGGCCAGGGGGAGGCCCAGCTGCCCGGCCGTGGCCGGCCCCTGGCGGTGCCAGTCCTCGTTGTTCAGCCAGCGCTCGTCGACGTAGGGCCCGATGACGCCGCGGGCGTCCTCGAGGGGCACGCCGTGGCCGGTCAGCATGTCCACGTTGACGTCCATGATGTCGTAGGCCAGGTTCGGGGCGACGCCGGAGTTGGGGGTGTGGTGGGCGATGACGGCGTCGACCCGGGTGCCACGGCGGCGCAGGTGGTCGGCGAGCAGGATCTCGGCCACGCCGATGTCGATCCCCAGGATCACCGTCTCCAGCGGGACGTCGTCCGGGCCGAGGGCGATGCGCACGTCGCCGAAGGGATTGCGCAGACGCTCCAGGTCGAAGTGGGGGCGCTCCGCCGGCGGCAGGGACTCGTACTCCCGGCGGCGCTCGTCCAGCACGCGGCGCAGCCCCGCCGCGCCACGCGGGTCGAGCGCGGCGGCGTAGCCGATGGAGAACTCGTAGAGCTCGCGCAGGGTGGTCATGACCTGGCCTCGCAGTCTGGGCCGCCGGTGCTAGGCGAGGTAGCGCGCCAGCACGTTGCGGGTGATCCGGGAGACGTGGCGGTCGACGAGCAGCGAGGACGGCCAGTTGATCGAGCCGGCGGCGAACGCGGCCCCGCCGCCCGGTCGCTCGTAGCAGACCATCTCGGCGCCCCCGCCGTCCGGGTTGAGGCCCCGGGCGAGCAGCGTCGTCCCCGGCGGCGACGAGCCGCTCATCTTGTCCGTCTCGTGCCCTGAGGCCCCGCCGGGGCAGCGCTCGTGCTGGCTCTCCGTGCCGAAGCGGTCGCCCGGGCGCAGGCCGGTGCCGGCGAAGACCCAGTGCCCGTCCGCGATGACCTCGTACGGGGCGGCGGTCATGATCCCCCGATCGTCGAAGACGACCCCCAGCAGGCTCGCCTCCGGCTCGACGGTGCGGGCGAAGCGACTCTCGGCGCTCGGGCCGGTGCTCCCCTCGCCGGCCTCCGACGGGCGCTGCGTGCGGCAGCGCATGGTCAGGCCGTGCGGCCCATCGTCGAGCTCCACCTCGCAGTTGATGCCGTTGCCTCCGAGGTACATCAGCCGCCCGCCGCGCTCGTAGACCCACGCCTTGACCCGCTCGTACATCCGGCGCGACCAGTACTCGGGGTGGGCGCCGATGACGAGCACCCGGTAGGCGTCGAGGTCGAGCGTGCCGTCGTGCAGTTGAGCCTCGGCGTAGGCGTCGTAGGCGAAGCCCTCGCGCTCGAGCCAGGCTATCAGGCGCCAGTCGACCGGGGCGACGTGGCAGGCCGAGCGGCCGCGGACGGGATCGGTGGCCTCGACGTCGCGCGGGACGTGGTTCAGCGGCTCCGGCCGCTCGAAGGAGAGGGGCAGGTAGGCCTCGTCCGGGAAGGACCAGCCGCTGTAGCTGCGGATCTGGGTGTAGCGGATCAGGTCCTGGCGGGCGTTGACCGTGGGCTGCGCCGGCAGCCCGTCCGCGCTGGCGTAGTTCGAGCGCCCGCCGAAGTTGTTGTAGGCGTTCCAGGTGTTCGTCGTGGCCAGCACCGCCACCGGGGCCGCCGGGCGGGCCGGGGCGACGATCCAGGGGAAGGAGAAGAAGTCGCCCCCGGACTCGGTCTCGGCGTGGACGTAGTACAGCCCGGAGCGCGGCGGCCCCTCGACCACCTGCGTCTGGTGCGGGTCGCCGTAGCCGACCCGGTTCCAGCCGACGCCGGTCTGGGTGTAGTCGCCGTCCGGGGTGATCTGCATCGTCGCCCGCGGGCCGTGCTCGTCGAACCAGCCGAGCAGGCGCACCAGCTCTTTCTTGAGCCCGTAGCGCCACAGGCTCAGGCGGTAGGCCTCGACGGCGTGGACGCGGAACTCGGACGCCTCGCCGGAGCGCACCCAGCGCGGCCACATGTACCCCAGCAGGCCGTCTTCGAGGAGGCGGAGCTGCGCCGGCGGGGCGTCCGGCGCGACGTCTAGGTCGACGCCCTTGCTGCCGTAGCCCGGCTTGACCAGGGTGACCCGGTAGCGGCCGGCGGGGAGATCGGCGCGGACGGCGCCGCGGGGGGAGGAGCGCACGACGGCCACGGACTGACCGTCCCGCTCGAACTCGAGCTGGACGTCCGCCAGGGCGACGTACCGCTGATCGCTGACGTAACCGACGAGCATCTGCGCGCGGGCCCTCCTCTGGAAGCCGTTGAGTGACGCGGGCGGCGCGGGCCGGGGCCCGCGCCGGAGCCGGAGCTACCGCACCCGGTAGCGCTCCACCTTGTCCGGGTCGAGGGCGATGCCCAGCCCGGGGCGCTCGAACGGCCGCGCCTCGCCCGCCGTGATCTGGAGCGGCTCGGCCAGCAGATCGTCCTGGTAGAAGAAGGGGCTCAGGATGTCGCAGGGGAAGTCCTCGGCCCCGATCCCCGGGGTGGCCATGGCCAGGTGGATCATGGCCGCGTTCGCGATCCCCAGCTCCAGATTGCTGCCCACGGTGCAGGTCAGGCCGGCGGCGGCGGCGACGGCCGCCACCTGACGCGCCGGGCCGATGCCGCCGCCCTTGCCGACGTAGACGGAGAGCACGTCGGCCGCCCCGGCGCGGGCCAGGGCCATCGCGTCCTGGGGGGTGGAGACGCTCTCGTCGGCCATCACCGGCACGGCCACGTTGCGCCGCACGTCCGCCATCCAGGTGACGTCGAGGGGGGCGACGGGCTGCTCGGCGAAGAAGATGTCGTACTCCATCAGCCGGCGCACGGTCTGGATGGCCACCCGCGGCGACCAGCCCCCGTTGGCGTCGACGCCCAGGCGCACGCCCGGCCCGACCGCCTCGCGCACGGCGCGCACCCGTTGCACGTCCGCCTCGGGCTCGATGCCCACCTTGACCTTCATCACCCGGTAGCCTTGCTCGGCCGCCCAGGCGGCGATCTCCGCCGCCCGCGGCGGCTCCAGCCCGGAGACGGAGTACTTGGTGGGGACGACGTCCCGCACCGGCCCCCCGAGCAAGCGGTAGAGCGGCAGTCCGGCCGTCTTGCCCAGGATGTCCCACAGGGCCATCTCCAGCCCGGCGTGGGTGAAGGGGTTGTTGAACAGGGCGCGGCGCAGGCTCGCGCTCAGCCGCTCGACGTCCCGCGGGTCTCGCCCGAGCAGCAGGGGCTCCAGGATGGTGGCGATGAAGTGGGCGGCCGTGACCTGGTCCTCGCCGCTCCAGCGGGGGGTGCAGGAGACCTCGCCCAGGCCCTCGATGCCCTCGTCGGTCAGGACGCGCAGCACGAGGAAGGGGGAGGTGGTGTGGGCCCCGCGCGAGCCGCGGGTGGCCCGGCCGGGGTCGATGGGGACGTCGACCGGGATCGTCTCGACGGCGGTGATTCTCATGCTCTCGCTCAGGACCCGGATGGCGTGCGCCGGGAGATGCGCTCGAACGCCCCGCAGGCGATCACCGGCAGGGGGCCGCGCCGCGCCTCGACCGCGTCCAGCAGCAGGTTGATGCCGATGTTGTCCGCGGCGGCGTGGGGCACCCGCACGATGGTCACCCCCGCCTCCCGGGCGGCGCGGGCGTGCTCCGGCAGGCAGGCGATCTGCACCACGGTGCCCACCCCGGCCTTGCCCAGCAAGGGGTAGGCGGACGGGGGCAGGATGTAGCCCCCGCCGAACTTGAGCAGCAGGCGCCCCGCCGGCCGGGACGCCTCGCCGGTCATGATCCGCGGCGCGGCGCCCAGGCGGGCGGACGAGTCCACCTCCGGGAGGGTCAGCAGGGCGCGCACGACGTCGCCGACGCTGCTCGCGGCGTCCACCCCCCCGGCGTCGAGGGCCGCGCGCACGCCGACGGTGATGTAGTAGTCCGCCGGGGTGTGGATGCAGGCCAGGGGGAAGCCGAGCAGGCGGGCCGTGTCCGGGCCGATGCGGTGGAAGTCCTCCTGCTGGGCGATCTTCTCCTCGATGTAGGGGTGGATCGAGGCCTCGGCGTCCGCCCGGGGGACGCCCTCCGCCGCCAGCATGTCCACCATCACGGACATCGAGTCCCAGGAGAGGAAGGGGGAGGCGCCGATGCCGTGGGCGTGGTGGGCGATCACGGCGTCGATCGGCGTCCCGGCGGCGCGCAGCCGGTCGGCGAGCAGGATCTCGGCCAGGTGGATGTCGATCCCCAGCAGCACCGCCCGCAGCTCCGTCTCCGCCGGACCGTTGGCGATGCGCACGTCGCCGAAGGGGTTTCGGAAGCGCTCCCGGTTGTAGTAGGGCTGCTGCCAGGCGGGCAGGGCCTCGTACTCCCGCCGGCGGCGCTCCATCTGGGCCCGCAGCGCCTCCGGGCCGCGCGGGTCGAGGGCCGTGCCCAGCTCGACGGACGTCTCCACCAGATCGATCAGTCGCATCGCATCGCCACTTCCGGGTCGCTACGCTCGTTTCGCCGCTCTCGTTTCGCTACTTCCAGGATGCCGGGCGTTGGGCGAAGAGGTCGTTCATCTGGCGCGCCGACTCCTGCATCGCCGCCCGGGTGGCGATCTCGCCCTTGAGGGCGGCGTTCATCGGGGTGTTGGCCGTCGTCCAGGCCTTCGAGCCCTCGGGCAGCACCATCAGGTCGTGCCCGCCGCTGGCCCAGACCTTGGCGACGTCGTCGATGTGGGAGCCCTTGAAGATCTCGGTCCACTCGGGGGTGCTCGCCGCCCAGATCACGGGGGGCCAGGAGACGGACTTCAGCTGGGGGCCGAGCATCCCCTCCTTGGTGTGCATCCACTTCAAGCAGCGCCAGGCCGCCTCGCGCGCCTTGGAGAGGGCGGCGATGGCCCACCCGTTGCCGCCGACGGTCGCCGTCTGCTGGCCCTTCGGCCCTTTCGGCGGCGGGGCGAAGTCCAGGTTCTGGGCCCCGAGGGCGGTGCGCGCCGGGGTGTGGCGGAAGGAGCCGTTGATCTCCATCGCCGCCATCCCGGCGTCGAACGGCGGCACCGGGGCGATCGCCTGGCGGGCCTCCGGCGGGGGCGTGTAGCGGTACTTGACGTGCAGGTCGACGTCCAGCTCGGCGCCCTGGATCGCGCCGGGGTCGTCGCCGTAGACGGCCCGGTCGCGGGCGTCGTTGAACAGCTTGCCGCCGAAGTTGTAGACGAACGTGCCCATCATGTAGTGCAGCCCGTTCTGCTGCACGTCGACGGCGAAGCGGTTGTTCCCCGGGTCGTTCAGCTTCTGGCAGGCGGCGAGGAACTCGTCGTAGGTCCAGTCCTTGTGGGGGTACTTGACCCCCTTCTCGTCGAAGAGCCGCTTGTTGTAGAGCACCAGCTCGCCGCCGCCCTGGAGGGGGATGGCCCACTGCTTGCCCTTCCAGGCCCACATGTCCAGACCGGCCTTGTAGTACTGCTTGGCGTCCACCTTGTCCCGGCGCATGTACTCGCCGTGGTCCGGGAACATGCCTTGCAGGCCGCCGGGGATGACCCAGTCCACGTTGAGCACCATGATGTCCGCCGCCGTCGTCCCGCCGGCGAACTCGGCCTGGCGCTTCGTCCAGTAGTCCGCGCTCGCCTCCCAGGTGACGTTGACCGCGACCCCGTTGGCCTTGCCCGCGGCCTTGAACGACTCCTCGAAGTACCCCTGGCGCACCGGGTCGCTCTGGTAGCCCATCCACTGGATCTCCCGCGGCCCCTCGAGCTGCGCCGGGCCGCCGGACGCGTCGCCCGGCCCGCCGGCGCCGGCGCAGGCGCCGGCGAGCGCCCCGCCGGCCGCGAGCGCGGCGCCCCCGGCCAGCGCGCGGCGCCGGCTCAGTCCTGCGGCCTGCTCTGCACGACTCATCGCCTCGATCCTCCTCCGCTGCGCTCGGCGCCCGCCGCTCAGCGCTCCAGCCGGGCCAGGGCCCGGCCGAGCGCGGCCGCGTTCCGCTCGTGGTACTCGATGGGCTGGGTGGTGATCGTGATCATCATCAGCCGGGGCATCAGCGCCTCGGCTTCCGGGCAGTAGCCGCGGCGGTAGGGGCAGTGGCCGGCGTCCCCCCAGACGTCGAAGCCGAACCCGTTGCCGAGCGAGAACATGGGGTGCAGGTAGGGCGGCACCTTGATGTAGCCGAATCCGGCCTGCACCCCCTCCTGCTTGCAGACCTCCTGGAAGGCCCCCTGGGCGAGGCCGAGCGTCGCGTCCCCGCGGTAGGCGGCCGCCCAGATGTGGTAGACGTGCCGGCGGCGGTCGTCGGCCGCGGGGTGGAAGAGCGCCGGGTGGCCGCCGAGGACGTCGCTGTAGAGGGCGGCCGCGCGGCGGTCCTCGTCGACGTACCCGTCCGCCCGGCCCCACTGCACCCCGGCGACGGCGGCCGTCAGCTCGTTCATCCGGAAGTTCCAGGAGAGGCGCGGCGGGACGACGCCGAAGCGGAGCATGTTGTTGGCCTGCTCGGCGATGTAGGGGTCGTCCGTCACCAGCAGCCCGCCGTCGCCGGTGGTGAGGTGCTTCTGCTGCTGGAAGCTGAACACCCCGGCGCTGCCGAACGTGCCCGCCTCGCGGCCGTCCAGGGTGGCGAAGAGGGCGTGGGCGCAGTCCTCGACCACGCCGAGGCGGTGCTCGCGGGCGATGGCCATGATCTCGTCCATCGCCGCCGGCATCCCCCACAGGTGGGTGACCACGATGGCCTTGGTGCGCTCGGTGATCCGCTCCCGGATCGAGGCCGGAGCCAGGTTGTGGGTCGCCGGATCGACGTCGGCGAAGATCGGGCGGGCGTGCTGGTAGAGGACGGCTTTGGCGCCGAAAGGCACGATCGGGTCGCAGATCACCTCGTCCCCTTCGCCGACCCCGATCCCCATCAGGCCCATCTGCAAGCCGGCCATGGCCGAGTGGACGGCGACGGCGTGGGCGCAGCCGAGGCGCTCCCTGACCATCGCTTCGAGCGCCTCCCCGGCGGCGCCGTTCAGGTAGCTGAGGTTTCCGCTCTCCAGGACGGTGCGAACGGCCGCCAGGTCGGCGTCGTCGAAGACTCTGCGCGCCATGCCTTCCTCTCTCCTGTCTCGTGCCGGCGGTTCGCCGGGCTCGGCCGGCGGGGCTCAGCCGGCGGGCACCGGGGCGGGGACGCGCAGGGAGACCGTGCGGCCCGCCGCCGGCGCCGCGTCCAGGGGCACCGGGATGAGGGCGTAGCGCCAGCCGAACGCGTCCCGGGGGGTGACCGCGACCGCCCGCCCGTCCACCTCCGCCGGCGGCGCCGGCC
>DATLLM010000464.1:0-4787 GCA_035537855.1 Chloroflexota bacterium
GCACTGCACGGCGGCGCACAGCTCGGTCTCGTACTCCTCCCGGGCGACGGCGAAGCCCCGGGCCCGGATGCCCTCCAGCTCGCGCCGGACGAGCAGCGGATTGGTCACCGTCCGGGCCGTGTAGCGCAGCAGCGGCCGGGAGAGGTAGCGGTCGAGGGTGGTGGGTGAGAGGTAGGCCAGGATCGGCTTGCCCGCCGCCGTGCAGTGCAGCGGCAGCCGGCGCCCGATCCAGCCCAGGTGCTTCACCGGCTGCGGCGCCAGCACCTGATCGATGTTCACCGCCTCCGTCCCGTCCAGGACGGAGAGGGTGATGGTCTCGCCGGTCAGCGTGGCCAGCTCCTGGAGCATCGGCCGGGCCACGTCCCGCAGCTCGTACTGGGTCAGGGCCAGGCCGGCCAGCGTCGCCAGCTGCAGGCCGAGGCGGTAGCGCCCGTTGCGCGGGTCCTGCTGCACAAAACCGCCCGCTTCCAGGGTGGAAAGCAGGCGGGAGACGGTACTCTTGTGCAGGTTGAGTCGTCGGGCGAGCTCGCTCACCCCCAGCTCCGGCTCGGACTCGCCGAACAGCTTGAGCACGGCCACGGCCCGCTCGACGGACTGGATGCTGCCGCTGCGTTGCCCGTGGACGTCCATCGCCCTACCTTGCCGTTGCGCAAGACGCAACAGCGTCTCACTTCACACAAGTGTAACCTGGGACTTGTCTGAGGGCAAGCGAATCGGGGGCCGATTCGCGCCGCTCGTCCCCTCCGGTGACCCTCGAAACGGCGCACCGGGGCCGGCGGGAGCGCCCGGGGCCGGACCGGCCTCGCGGCCGCCGGTGGCGCTCAGCACGCCACGCAAAGAGGGGCTGGGGGCATCGTTCCCAGGTAGATACCTTCTTCGCCCCCCCAACCGGGTGGGGCACCGTCAGAGCAGGCCGGCGGCGCGGGCGCCGCCGGCCACGGCGTCGCGCACCTCCGCCTCGTGGATCGCCTCAAGGGCCCCCGCGAGGTCGTCGCCGGTCACCGCCCAGTGCGGCCCGTCGGCCTCGCGGCAGAGCACGAACCAGCCCCGGGGGCACTCGAACAGGTCGGCGCCCGGCAGGCGCCCCGCCGGGGCCACCGTGCCCCGGGCCGTGGCGACGAACGTCACCTCCGGGCCGGCCATGGCCAGCACGTCGCTGACCTCGTTCAGGGCGTCGATGATCGCCAGCCCCTCCTCGGTCTCCATGCTGGCGCCCATGTCGATCGTCTGCGACTCGCCGGCTGCGGTCATCGTCTCTCGCTCCTCCGGCGCCGGCCGGCGCCGCCTCGAGTGTGCCGGATGGTGGCGGTCGACGGGCCGCCGGCGTCCGCTCGCGGCCCGGCCGCGGTCAGGGAACGGTCAGGATCTGCGGGCCGTCCGCGGTGATGGCGATGGTGTGCTCGAAGTGGGCGGCGAGCTTGCCGTCCGCCGTGTTCACCGTCCAGCCGTCCGCCTGGGGCTTCGTGCGCCACGTGCCGGCGGTCAGCATCGGCTCGATCGCCAGGGCCATCCCCGGAGCGATCACCGGCCCCTGCCCGCCGGGGCCGTAGTTCGGCACCGGCGGCTCCTCGTGCATGTTGCGCCCGATGCCGTGCCCGCAGTACTCCCGCACCACCTGGAACCCGGCCCTCCGGGCGTGGGCCTCGACGGCCGCCCCGATGTCGGTCAGCCGGGCGCCCGGCTGCGCGACGGCGATGCCCTGCGCCAGCGCCTCTTCGGTGGCCCGGGAGAGGCGCTTCGCCAGGGGCGAGACCGTCCCGACCAGCACGCTGACGGCGGCGTCCCCCTGCCAGCCCTCCAGGACCGCCCCGCAGTCCACCTTGAGCAGATCGCCTTCCCGCAGCAGGCGCTGCCGGTTGGGGATGCCGTGCACGATCTCCTCGTTGATGGAGGTGCAGAGCGACGCCGGGAAGCCGTGGTAGCCCTTGAACGAGGGCACCGCCCCCGCGTCCCGGATCAGGGCCTCGGCCATCGCGTCCAGCTCGAACGTGGACACGCCCGGCCGGGCCGACCCGGCCACCAGCTCGAGCGCCCGGGCGACCACCCGCCCGGCCTCGCGCATCGCCGCGATCTCGCCGGCCGTCTTCAGCTCGATTCCCCGCCGCATCGTCGTCCGTGCCATACTCGCCCGCTTTCCCCCCGCAGGGGTCTACTCTCCGGATTCTACCCCGGAGCGGGAGGCTCTCCCGGTCCGGCAAGGGCGTATAGTGGGGCCGATGACCTGGGACGACGCCCTGCTGGATGTCAAGCGCCAGCGGATGGACCCCGAGGCCGACGAGGCCGTGCGGCACGTGATCGAGGCGGGCGAGGTCGAGTCGGTCGACGCCCTGCTCGCCGGCCTGGTGCGGGACGACCAGCTCGTCCCGGAGCGCTTCCCCCCGACCGTGCGCGACTACCTGCTGCGCACCGCCGCCCTCCCGGAGTGGGCCGATCCCGACCTGATCGAACAGGGCGAGGCGTTCTTCGGCGAGCACGGCGTTTCGGTCATCCTCTCCCTCTTCTGCGCCGCCCTGCCGGCCTCGTACGCGGCGGCGGACGGCGTGCGCGTGCTCTACCTCACCGGCCGGCTGCGCACGAGCCCCTACCGGCGGATCGTGGAGACCGCGCAGCTGATCGTGGACGTGATGGCCGAGGGCGGCCTCAGCCCCCAGGGCGACGGCGTGCGGGACGCCCAGAAAGTGCGCCTGATGCACGCCGGCGTGCGCCGCTGGCTGCTCACGTCGCCCGGCGTGTGGGACGCGGCCTGGGGGGCGCCCCTGAATCAGGAGGACCTGGCCGGCACGCTGATGGCCTTTACGGTCGGCGTGCTGCAGGGCGTCGAGCGCCTGGGGGTGACCGTCCTTCCCTGGCAGGAGGAGGCCTACCTCCACGCCTGGAAGGTCGTCGGTGCGCTGATGGGGCTGGACGCCGACCTGCTCCCGGCGGACATGGCGGCGGCCCGGGAGCTGACGGCGCTGATCGAGCGACGCAACTTCCGACCCAGCCCGGAGGGCCAGGAGCTGACCCGGGCCCTCGTGGCCCTGCTCGAAGAGTCGGCCCCCGGGACGGTCTTCCGGGGCTTCCCGCCAACGCTCATCCGCCACCTGATCGGCGACGACGTCGGGAACATGCTCGGGCTGGCCCCGGAGGACTGGACGGCGAAGCTGCTCGGCCCCCTCGGCCGGCTGTTCGGCGACCTGGACGCCACCCTCGAGCGCTCGGCGCAGCTCTCCCAGGTGGCCGTGGTCTTCGGGCAGCACCTGATCGACAGCGTCGTCTGGATCGAGCGCGGCGGCGCGCGGGCGCCGTTCCACATCCCCACCGGCCTGCTCGATCGCTGGGCGCCGCCGGGAGCGGCTCCCGGTGCTTGAGGCCCTGAGCTCCCTGTTCGCCCCGCACTCCCTGGTCAACCTGCGCGACTACACCCCCCTGCAGCTGGGCCTGAACGCCGCCGGCTGCCTCCTCTGGGTGGTGGTCTACTACGTGATCGTGCGGGACATCCTGCGCCGGCGCTTCGTGGAGATGCCCTTCTTCATCGCCTGCGGCAACCTGGCCTGGGAGTTCGTCTGGAGCGTCCCGTTCTCGCCGAACAGCGGGCTCCTCTTCGCCTGGCTCTACCGTTCGGCCTTCGTCCTCGACCTGTTCATCTTCGCCAACCTGCTGCGCTACGGCCAGAAGCAGGTGGCCACTCCCGAGCTGCTGCGGTACTGGCGCCTCCTCTGCCCGCTGCTGGTCGCCGCCTGGGCGGCGCTCTGCTACTTCTTCCGCACCAGCGGCCTGGACGACGCCATCGGCGCCACCTCCGGCTACATCCTCAACCTGTTCATCTCGGTGCTCTACTTCCAGCTCTACTTCCGCGTCCGCGATCCGCGCTACTTCTCGCCCCTCGTGGCCTGGACGCGCATGCTGGGCACCGCCCTGATCACCGCCTCGGTCTGGCTGATGTTCCCGCGGAACAGCTTCGTGCAGACGCTCGGCCTGTTCTGCTTCCTGCTGGATTGCCTGTTCATCGCCCTGCTTCACGCCGAGCGGGGCCGGCCGGCCGCCGGGGCCGGGGCCGCCCCCGTCGCGCGCAGCGGGACGCGCAGCACGAGCAGGGTCATGTCGTCGTGATGCGCCTCGGGGCCACACCAGCCGGAGACCTCAGCCCAGATCCCGGCGGCGATCGACTCGGCGTCGCTCCCTGAGGCGGCCCAGCGGCCGGCGGCCGCGCTCAGCCGCTCGAAGCCGAACAGGTCCCTGCCCCGGGGCGCCTCCGGTAGACCGTCCGAGGCCAGGATCACCACGTCTCCCGGGAGCAGCTCGACGCGCAGGTCGTCGTAGGCGGCGTCCGGCAGGACGCCAAGGGGCAGGCGCTGGCCGGTCGGGACGAGCTCGGCGCAGCGCCCCTGGCGGCAGAGCAGCGGCGGGACCTGTCCCCCGTTGGCTAGGGTCAGCCGGAAGCCGCCGGCCGCCGCGCCGGCGTCTCCGTCCGGCGCGGCGACGACGGCGGCGCAGCAGGCGACGAAGTGTCCGGGACCGAAATCCCGGTGCAGCACCGCCCCGCAGCGCCCGAGCACGTCGCCGGGGCCGCCCCCGGCGGCGGCCGCCCCTTCCGCCAGCAGGCGCAGCAGGGCCTGGGCCCGGGACATGACCAGCGCGGCGCTGATGCCTTTACCGGCGACGTCGGCGACGCACAGCAGCAGGGGCTGATCGGGCCGCCCCGGCCCGTCCCCGCCCTCCGGTCGGGGGACCGCGGGCAGCGGGTAGACGTCGTAGAAGTCGCCGCTGGTCTCCATCGCCGGTCGGAAGCGCACGGCGACCTCCAG
>DATLLM010000465.1:0-6071 GCA_035537855.1 Chloroflexota bacterium
CCGGGACGCGACGGCCCCGGAGGCGGGCGCCGACGGCGTCGTGCGCTTGCAGAAGATGGCCTGGGGCAGCGCCCTGGAGAAGGAGGCCATCGAGCAGGGGCTGGAGGTCTTCCATCAGCAGCAGCCCAAGGTGCGGGTGGAGTACCTCCACCAGCCGGACGCGTACGACGACAAGCTGCTGGCCCTCCTGGCCGCCGGCACCGCGCCGGACGTGTTCAAGGTGGGCGGCACCCTGTACGCCGACTACATCGTCGCCGGGGCCCTGGCCGACATCACCGACCGTCTCAAGCGCGACGCGGTGCTGGGCAAGCCGGACTACTTCATCCAGCCTTTCGAGCAGGAGCGGTCGACCTTCAAGGGCAAGTGGTACGGCGTGGGCTCGACGGCGCAGGAGCGCGTCCTCTACTACAACGTGGAGGTGCTGAAGCAAGCCGGCGTGGCGCCGCCGCCGGTCAGTCCGGACAAGGCGTGGGGGTGGAGCGAGTTCCAGCAGTTCGCCCGGCGCCTCACCGTGCGCAGCGGGGACAACGCCGAGCGACTGGGCGGCCACTGGCCGACGGGGGACTACGGCCCCGCCGTGGTGGCCAACGGGGGCAAGATCATGGACCCCAAGACGCTCCGCTTCGCCCTCGACCAGCCCCCGGCGGTCGAGGCCATCCAGCGCGTCGCCGACCTGGCCCTCAAGGACCGGGTCGCGGCGACGCCGGCCGAACAGCAGGGGGGCACCGCCGTCCAGCACCTCTCGACCGGGAAGTACGCCATGATGCTGGGCGGCAACTGGCTCTTGCTCGACCTGGCCCCGCTGGGGTTCGCCTACGGCGCCGGCGTACTGCCCAAGCAGGCCCGCCCGGCGACGACGATGTCCTCCTCCACCACCTCGGTGTGGGCGAACACCAAGAAGCCGGACGCCGCCTGGCAGCTCTTCCGCTTCCTCAACACGGACGACTACCAGCTCCCGCTGGTGCGCAAGGGCCTGTGGAACCCCAGCCATACCACGTTGCTCAGCGCGAGCGGCGTCAAGCGCTGGCTCGACCCCAAGGTGCACCCGGATGGCTACGACCAGCTGGTCACCGAGTACATGGTCAAGTTCGGCTACGCCGACATCCCGGCCGTCGGGACCCTCAAGGCCTCGGCCGTGCTGAACGAGGGGCTGAGCAAGGTGTGGTCGGGCAGCGCCGCCGCGGCGGCTGTGCTCAAGGACACGGTGGCGCAGGCCAATAAGGTGCTGGACGACGAGCAGGCGCGGGCGGGCAAGTGATGGCGTCGCCGGCGGACGCGGTGGGCACCCTGGAGACGGCGGCCGGCCCGGTCGAGCTGCGCGTGTGGGGGCCGCGCGTCTTCCGCGTGCGCCTCTTCGGCCCGCCGGAGGTGCCCGGTGCCAGCTACGTCGGCGCCCACGGGGCGGGCGGGCCGGCGCCGATCGTACCGGGGGCGCGGGCCCGGACGGAGGCCGACGGGACGGTGGAGGTGGCGACCGCCTTCGGCGCCGTGCGCGCCCGCCCCGAGCCGCTGGCCATCAGCTTCCTCGACGCGGACGGGAGCCCCCTGGTGCCGGCCACCCCGCCGGGCGGCGTCGGGCGCGAGCGGGTCGCCACCGGGGCGGACGGGGCGGACGCGGCGGATGGGGCGGCGCGCTGGCGCGTCCGCCTGAGCCTGCCCCGCCCCACGGTGGAGGAGACGCACTGCTACGGGCTGGGACAGGGCGGCGGGGCCCTGCTCGACCGGTTGGGCACGTCGCGGATGCTGTGGAACAGCCACCACGGGCACGGGCCGGGCACGGACCTGGCGGTGCCCTTGCTGGTCTGCGCCGGCCGCAGCCGGGCGTTCGGCGTGTTCTTCGATACGACCGCCGCCGCCCGGCTGGACGTCGAGCGCAGCGACGGCCGCTCGCAGCTCGCCTACGCGGCGGAGACGGCCGCTCTCGACCTGTATTTTCTGGTCGGCCCGACGCCGGCGGACGTGCTGGAGGCGTACGCCGACCTGACCGGCCACCCGCCCCTGCCCCCGCGCTGGGCCCTCGGCTACATCCAGTCCACCCGCCACTGGGACGACGCGGACGAGATCCGCACCCTGGCGCGCACGCTGCGCGAGAAGCGCATCCCCTGCGACGCCCTCGTCTTCCTCTCCACCTACGGCGAGGCCAAGAGCTGGAACGTGGGCGTCGGGCACCTGGCGTTCGAGCCGGACCTGTTCCGCGACGCGGCGGGGCTGCTCCGCGAGCTGCAGGTGGACCTCGGGTACCGCCTGGTGACGCACGAGTACCCCGTCGTCCACCCCGACGCGGCGCAGTACGCCGAGGCGGAGCGCCGCGGGTTCCTCCTCGCCCCGCCGCCGGCGGGGCGCGCGGGCGGTTCCGGCGACGGCGGGCGGGCGGAGCGGGCGTCGCTGACGCCGGTGCCGCCGCCCAACCCGTCCGGCCGGCGCCCGCCGCAGCGCTACGACTTCGGGCAGCGCACGATCGACTTCTCCAACCCGGACGCGCGGCGCTGGTGGTGGGACGAGCACCGGGAGCTGGTGGGACTGGGCGTCGCCGGCTGGTGGCTGGACGGCGCCGAGGGGCCGCCTTCGAGCGCCGCCCTCGCCGGCGGCTCGGGGCGCCTCTTGCACAACGCCTACGCCCTGCTGCGCCTGCAGGCCTTCGCCGAAGGCGAGGGGCGCGACCGCCCGGACGCCCGGCCGTGGATGCTGTGCCGCTCCGGTGGCGCCGGGATGCAGCGTTACGGCGGGGCCACGTGGTCGGGCGACATCAACACCACGTTCGCCACGCTCGAGGCGCAGGTCCCGCTGGGGCTCAACACGTCCATGTCCGGCGTCCCCTACTGGGGCACGGACATCGGCGGCTTCTTCCCGGCGGGGCTCACCCCCGAGCTGTACGCGCGCTGGTTCGCCTTCGGCGCGTTCTGTCCCCTCTTCCGCTCCCACGGCTGGGTGTGGCGCCAGCACGTGCCCTGGGCCCACGGCCCGGAGGTGGAGGCCGTCTGCCGGCACTACGCCGAGGTGCGCATGCGGCTCCTCCCCTACCTCTACACCCTCGCCTGGCGGGCGCACCGCCACGGCGAGCCGCTGATGCGCCCGCTGGTGTACCACTACCCCGGCGACCCCAACGTGTGGGAGCTGGGCAGCGAGTTCCTGCTCGGGCCCGACCTGCTGGTGGCGCCGGTGACGCGGGCCGGAGCGACCCACTGGCCGGTCTACCTGCCCGCCGGCGAGTGGTACGACTTCTGGACCCACGCCCGCCTCGCCGGCGCCGGCGGCGCCACCGTGCCGGCGCCTCTGGCGTCGATCCCGGTCTTCGTGCGCCGGGGGGCGATCATCCCCACCGCGCCGGCCGCGGCGCGCACGGCCGACCAGCCGCGCGACCGGCTCACGCTGCTCGTCTATCCCCCGCCGCCGGGCGCGGCCGCGGAGACGGCGCTCTACGATGACGCCGGCGACTCCCCGGCCTACGGGCGCGGCGAGTACGCCCTCACGCCCATCCGCTGCGCGGCCGGCGGCGGCGAGGTGCGCATCGACGTCGGCCCGGCGTCCCCCGGCTACCCGGGCCAGGCGGCGCAGCGCCGCCTCACCTGCCGCGTCTGGCTGGAGCAGGCGCCGGCCGCGGTGGAGGCCGGCGAGGGAGCGTCGTGGCGCTACGAGGCGCCGTTCGCCTGGGTCGACCTGCCCGCCCGGTCGCCGGGAGAGGCGATCTCCGTCGTCATCCGCGAGTGAACGGGCACCGACCGACGCGCCCGCGGCCGTCAGCGGCCGCCGCGACGGTCGTCGTCGCCCGGGCGGAGCGCCGGCCAGGGCTGCGGGCCGCCGGGACCGGCGCGTTACCCGGTTACGCCAGCTCGCCCCACTGCTGGAGCAGGGCGGTCACGTCGCGGTCGGCCTGCTCGCACGCCTGCTTGGCGGTCTGCCGGCCATTGAACGCCTCGTTCAGGTGCTTGGCGGCGGCGGCGCTGAGCTCCCCCCAACGGGGGTGCTCGGGGGTGGTGCGCGCGTACTCCAGCGCCTCGAGGAACACCTTCATGTTGCGCGGCGCCAGGTCGGGGCGCAGGAACTCGTTGGACCTCGTCCAGCTCATCACCGCCGGCATCGAGACCGCGGTGATGGCGGGCTTCTGCAGCAAGAACTTGATCCACAGCCAGCCCGCTTCCGGGTGCTTGGACTGGGCGGAGATGGGCCGCACGACGCGGTCCATGTTGGTCGCCCGCGGCCCGGCGAGCTTGGGCAGGTGGGCGACGTCGAAGGTGTCGAAAGTCATCTTGGGCATCGCGCGGTAGTCCGTCACGCGCGCCACGAGGTCCTCCATCATCGACACCTGCCCTTCGGTGTACCAGACCGAGTAGGGGCGGGTCGGGTGGCTGCCCAGCGTTTCGGCGGTGCCGACCACGTTGTGCTTGAAGCGCACGTCCTGGAGCATCTGCACCGCGTCGATCGTCGCCTGCGTGTTGAGCACCGAGCGCCACTTCTCCCGGCGCTCGTCGCGGGGGACGATGTAGTCGCCCCCGTTGCGCCAGATCCAGTGGTTGGTGCTGTTGATGGCGAACCCGTAGCGCTCGCTCTTGCCGCCGGCCGGTGGGGTGGTGAGCCGGCGGGCGGCGTCCAGGAACTCGTTGTAGCCCCAGGACTGGTCGGGCGCCTTGACGTTGAGGTTCTGGAAGTGGCTGGGGTTGTAGTAGAGCACGTTCGGCGAGACGCGCCCGAGGACGCCGTGGGTCTTGCCCGCGAACCGGCCGCTGTCGCGGTGCTTCGGCCAGAGGTCGTTCCAGTCGAAGCCCTTGCCCTGGTCGCGCTTGACGTAGTCGTCGACGGGCCGCGTCCAGCCGTCCTTCACGGGGGGGCCGAAGTCGGGCGTGGAGATGTCGAAGACGTCGGGGGCGCTGCCGCCGACCACCATCGTGCTGAGGTGGGTGAGGTAGTCGTCCGGCTTGAAGACGAGCTCGACCTTGATGTTCGGGTACTGCTGCATGAACTGGCGTGCGGCCTCCCGGTTCATCACGCCGAGGCCGCTCTCGGTGCCCCAGTGGGAGAAGCTGATCGTGGCCGGAGCCTGCCCGGCCGCCGGCTGCGAGGAGGCCGCGTCTGGCCCGCTGCAGCCGGCGAGGGCGAGCGCAACGCCGGACGCGAGGCCCGAGGTACCCAGGAGCCGCAGGTGCTGCCGGCGGGATACGGCGGCGGCCCCGAAGCCCGCAACGAAGCGCTCGTCGCTCATCAGCTGACCTCCCTCTCACCGCGCTCTCGGTGCGGCGCCATCATGCCACCGCCCGGCGGCGGATGCTAACCGGGGCCCGCCGGGGCCCGCCGGGGCCCGCCGGGGCCCGCCGGGGCCCGGCCGCCGCCGGACGGCGGCGAACGAACTACAACTACAACTACAATGCGCGTGTGGGCCCGTCGAGAGGCGGGATCCGGTGGGAAGGCAAGAAGGGAGGCGTGACGATGTCTGCCGTGCTCGGGCCCGTCACGCGCCGGGGCCAGGCGGCCCGCGGCGCGCTCGCCGCAGCCACGGGGCTGCTGGCGGCCTGCGCGCCGGCGGGCCCGTCGGGCGGCCAGGGCCCCGCCGCCGAGCCGCAGGAGGTGACCTGGTCGCGGCAGCCCCTGGGCGAGCCGCGCGACTCGCTCTTGCTCGCGCACCTGCGCCGCGCCGCCGACGCCACGGGGGTGCGGATCGCCGACGTGCTGGAGCCCGGCGGCACGCCCTACCTCGAGAAGCGGACGGCGGAGCACGCCGGCGGGACCGCGAGCGTCGACGTCATGTACAACCAGCTGAACTGGCACCTCCCGCTGGGCCTGCAGGGCGCGCTGGTCGACCACTCCCCGTACTTCCGGCGGGACCGGGTGGACACCAAGCAGTGGTACCCGGCCGCGTTCGAGCAGTGGGCCTGGAAGGACAAGCTGTACGCCATCGCCTACCAGACCGGGGGCGCGGCGGTGCTGTTCAACAAGGCCCTCTTCGGCGCCAAGGGGGTCAAGCTCCCGCACAAGGACTGGACCTTCGACGAGTTCCTGGACGCCGCCCGCCGGCTGACCGATGCGCCGAGCAACAAGTTCGGGGTGGAGGTGGGCCAGAACGGGGTGCACTACCAGCT
>DATLLM010000466.1:0-8852 GCA_035537855.1 Chloroflexota bacterium
ACCCCCACCGCGGCGTCCACCGGTGCTACCATACCCCTCCAGGTGACGAGGCATGGTTGAGCGAGCGCGGGTGGTCGTCGCCGGCTTCGGCCGGCTGGGCGCCGAGCTGGCCCGCGGACTGGCCCAGGCGGACGACGTCGAGGTGGTGGGCATCGCCCGCCGCACCCTCCCCGACGAGCGGATCGACCTCGGCGGTCGGGAGGTGGCGGTGAGCACCGACCTGCCGGCCCTCCTGGAGCGAACTCGCCCGCACGTTCTGCTCGAGGCCTCCCTGCCGGAGTCCGCCGGGCCGAACGTGCGCAGCGCGATCGAGCGGGGCGTCGCCCCCGTCGTGGCCACCAGCGGATTGAGCAGCGCCCTGGTCGAAGAGATCGGGGCGCTGTGCCGCCAGCGGGGGGTGGGGGCGGTCATCGCCCCCAACCTGTCGCTCGGGGCGGTGCTGCTGATGCACCTGGCGGCGACCGCCGGCCGCTTCTTCGACCACGTCGAGATCATCGAGATGCACCGGGCGCAGAAAGCGGACGCCCCTTCGGGCACCGCCCTGCACACCGCGCAGCTCCTGGCGCGGGCCAGGGGCGGCCCGTTCGCCAACAGCCCGACGGGGACGTTCACCCTGGAGGGCGTGCGCGGCGGGACGGTCGAGGGCATCGGCATCCACTCCGTCCGGCTCCCTGGTCTGGTGGCGCACCAGGAGGTCATCTTCGGCGGACTGGGACAGACCCTGACGCTGCGCCACGATACGACGTCGAACGAGTCCTACGTGCCCGGAGCGCTGCTGGCCATCCGGCACGTGATGAAGTCGGAAGGGCTGACCTACGGCCTGGCGGCGCTGCTCGGTCTGGAGTAGCGCCGCCCCCCTTCACGGCCAGCGGGCACGCGCGAACGGGACAGACCAGGCGGACGAGGCGGACCAGGCGGACAGGAGTTGAGCGATGGGCGCACGGGAGACGGACTTCGGACGGTTGCTTACGGCCATGGTGACGCCGTTCGGTAAGGACGGCGCCGTGGACTACGCCCAGGCGGCGCGCCTGGCGCGCACCCTGGTGGACAACGGCACAGACGCCATCGTCGTCTCCGGCACCACCGGGGAATCCCCCACCCTCAGCACCGAGGAGAAGCTGCGCCTGTTCCGGACGGTGAGAGAGGCCGTCGCCGGGCGGGGCAAGGTGGTCGGCGGGACGTGCAACTACAGCACCCAGGAGAGCATCGAGCTGACCCACGCGGCGGCCGACGCGCTGGACGGGGTGCTCATGGTCGTCCCCTACTACAACAACCCGCCGCAGGAAGGGCTGTACCGCCACTTCCGCACCATCGCGGAGCAGACCAGCCTGCCCTGCATCGTCTACAACGTGCCCAGCCGCACGGTGCGCAATATGGAGGCCGCGACCACCCTGCGCCTCGCCCGGGACGTGCCCAACATCGTGGGCATCAAGGAAGCCGTCAACAACATGGATCAGGTGGCCGACCTGATGTCCGGGGCGCCGGCGGACTTCCGGGTGTGGAGCGGGAACGACGGCGACACCTTCAACATGATGTGCCTCGGGGCCTACGGCGTGGTCTCCGTCGCCAGCCACGTCGTCGGGCGCCAGATCCGGCAGATGATCGACCTCGCGGCCGCGGGGGACACGGCCGCGGCGGCCCGCCTGCACCTGTCCCTGATGCCCCTGTTCAAGGCCCTCTTCCCGCCGGTCTCCCCGGTGGCGTCCCCCTCCGCGATCAAGGCGGCGCTCGACCTGCAGGGCTTCGAAACGGGAGGGCTCCGTCTCCCGTTGATTGAGTTGCCCGAGGCCGCGCGGGAGCGTCTCAAGGAGCTGCTCGCCAGCTACGAGCTGGATCCGCTCCCCGTCGCGGCTCGCGCCTAGGCGCAGACGCCGCGAGGTGACGATGATTCAGGACGGCACAGCCCCGACCACGGCGCAGCAGCAGGCCCTCGAAGACGTCGCCGCCCAGGTGCGGCAGTGCCGCAGCTGCTCCCTCTACAAGGGGGCGCTGAAAGGCGTCCCCGGCGAGGGCGACCCGGACGCCGAGGTGATGCTGATCGGAGAGGCCCCCGGCTGGCACGAGAACCAGCAGGGGCGCCCCTTCGTCGGCGCCGCCGGGCAGTTCCTCAACGACCTGCTGCGCTCGGTCGGGCTGCGCCGCGAGCAGGTGTTCATCGCCAACGTGGTCAAGCACCGGCCGCCGGACAACCGCGATCCGCTCCCGGACGAGCTGGCGGCCTGCCTGCCGTACCTCGACCGCCAGATCGAGGCGATCGACCCGCGGGTGATCGTGACCCTCGGCCGCTTCTCGATGGCCAGATTCTTCCCGGGCGAGAAGATCAGCCGCATCCACGGCGTGGCCAAGCGCCACGGCGACCGCATGGTGCTGCCCCTCTACCACCCGGCGGCGGCGCTGCACCAGAACACGCTGCGGCGGACGGTGGAGGAGGACTTCCGGCGCCTGCCGGCGGTCCTCGAGGCGGCCCGCAAGCTGAGCGCGCCGGTGGCCCCGGCCACCCCGCCGGCTCCCGCGGCCCCGGATGAGCCGGAGCCGAAGCAGCTCAGTCTCTTCTAGCCCGCGCCCTGGCCGGCGTCGCCGAACGGCCCCAGATCAGGAGGGTGATGCTCATCACCACGGCCAGGATGAAGGTCAGGGCCAGCCAGATTACGTCCTGGGCGACGATCGCGTCCATCGGTCTACCTCACTCCCCAGCCGCTTCGTTGCGACGTGGCAACCGCACGTCCACCCTATACCTTCAGCGTACGCCCCCCGTCTCGAACGGGTTGTGATGCGGTTCACATCACCGGTACGAGAATCGCCCTTCGCCGGGCCCGAACCGGGCCCGAGCCAGGCCCGAACCGGCCCCGAGCCGGGCCCCACGGAGCGTCGACGACGCACGCGGCGTGCCGCCGGCCGTTAGAGAGGTGCGGTGGAGGGACACGCCCGGGGACGCGCCCGGCCGGCCGGACAGCGCGCGGCGCATCCGGCGGTGCGCGCGCTGGCCTGGATCTGGACGCGCCTGCCGGACGACCGGGTGCGCTCCCGGATCATGTGGTGGCTGAACGCCCGGTTCGCCGTCGGGGTCACCGGGATCGTGCGCAACGAGCGGGGGGAGGTGCTGTTCGTCGAGCACGCCTTCCGCCGGCGCTATCCCTGGGCCCTGCCCGGAGGCTGGATCGGGCAGCGGGAGCAGTTGCCCGAGGCCCTCATCCGCGAGCTGCGGGAGGAGACGGGCCTGGACGTTGAGGTGGAGCGGGTGGTGGCGGCGCACACCTTCGCCCTCCCCCGGCTAGACGTGGCCTACGTCTGCCGCGTCCGGTCGGGCGCCGTGCGTCCCTCGGCTGAGACGCCGCGCTGGCGCTGGTGCCGGCCGGCCGCGCCCCCCGCCGGGGTCGACCCCTACTCCCTGAAGCTGATGCGCCTGGCCGGCCTCGGGGACCCGGCCGGTGGCTGAGCGCTTCCCGCCGGTGCCCCGCTGGGCGCAGGTCCTGGCCGGCCTGCTGCTGCTCGCCGCCCTCGCCGTGCTCGTGGTCGGGCGCGGCGGCACGGCCGTGCTCGGCGGCGCCGTGCTGGCCTTCCTCTCCCTGGCCACCATCATGCTCTCTGTGCCGGACGGCGATCCGCAGTCCGGTTGAGGCCGTAGACTGGGAGGGAGGCCTGGACGTGCGGTTCCCCTTCTTGAAGCTGGTCCTGCTCGTGGCGCTCGCCCTCGCCCCGCTGGCGGCGCCGGCGCCGCTCGCCCCGGCCGTTCGGGCCCAGGCGGTGACCGTCCCGGCCACCTTCTCCGGGGCGGCCGCCCTCGAGCACGTGGCGCAGCTGGCGGAGACGATCGGCTCCCGCCCCGCGGGCTCGCCCGCGGCGACGGCGGCCGCCGACTACATCGCCGGGCGCTTCGAGAGCTACGGCTATCAGGTGGAGCGGCAGGGCTTCGCCTTCCCCCGCTACGAGGACCGGGTCAGCGACCTGACCGCCGGCGACGAGCCGGTCGAGGCCAACGCCATGCTCTACTCGGGCGGCGGCGACGTGGCCGGGCCGCTGGTGCTGGGCGGATTCGGCCGGCCCCAGGATTTCCCCCGTCGCATCGACGGCGCCGTGGCCCTGGTCGCCCGCGGCGACCAGGTCACGTTTCAGGACAAGGTGGCGGCGGCGACCGCCGCCGGCGCGGCGGCGGTGGTGATCTTCAACAGCGCCCCGGCCGGCTTCAGCGGCTCGCTGCAAGGGCCACTCGGCAGCCCCGTCCCGGTGGTGGCGATCAGCGGCGAGGCCGGGCAGCGCCTGCGCCAGCGCGCCCAGGCCGTGCCGCTGGCGGCCAGAGTGGTCGTCGACGCCGGCGTCAGCGACCTGCCGGCCGAGAACGTGGTCGCCCGCATGGCCGGGGCGGCGCCGGGCGGGCGCACGGTGGTGGTCGGGGCGCACTTCGATTCGGTGCCCGAGGGGCCGGGGGCGAACGACAACGCCTCCGGCACCGGGCTGGTGCTGGAGCTGGCGCGGGCGCTGGCCGCCGACCCCGGGATGGCCCCCGGCCTGAACGTGGTCTTCGTCGCCTTCGGCGCTGAGGAGCTGGGCCTGCTGGGCAGCGCCCACTACGTGCGCGTCCTGCCCCCCGAGGCCCGGGAGGGCGTGCGGGCGATGCTGAACTTCGACATGGTCGGCGTCGGCGACGCCTTGCGCGTGGGCGGGGACGCCGCCCTGATCGGCGCCGCCGACGGCGTGGCCCGGGAGCGCGGCCTGACCCTGGGGCGGCTGCCCCAGAGTCTCGGCCGGGCGTCCGACCACGCCTCCTTCATCGCCGCCGGGATTCCCGGGATCTTCTTCTACGTCTCGGAAGATCCGAACTACCACTCGGCGGGGGACACCGCCGACCACGTCTCGCCGCAGCGCCTGCAGCAGGTGGGCGACCTCGGCGCCGCGCTCCTGGGGCGCCTGGCGGCCGCGTGACCGCAACCGCGGACGGGAAGCGCCCCTTCGACGTCGACGCGGCTATGCGCCGCCTGCGCCAGGCGGTGCGCCCCTTCCCGCCGGCGATGCTGTTCGAGCTGGCCGAGTCCGGGTTCGACTCCCCCTTCGAGGTGCTGGTGGCCTGCATGATCTCCATCCGCACCCGGGACGAGACCAGCCTGCCGGTCTCGCGCCGCTTCTTCGAGCGCGCGCGCACCCCGGCCGAGGTCGCCGCCCTGACCCCCGAGGAGATCGAGGGCCTGATCCGGGAGAGCTCCTTCCACGGGGCCAAGGCGCGCCAGATCCATGCCATCGCCCGGCGGGTGGTGGACGAGCTGGACGGCGCCGTGCCGTGCGACTCCGACGTCCTCACCTCGTTCCCCGGCGTCGGCCCCAAGTGCGCCAACCTCGTCCTGGGGATCGCCTGCGGGCAGCCCCGCATCGGCGTGGACGTGCACGTCTTCCGGGTGACCAACCGCTGGGGCTACGTCCGGGCGAACACGCCCGAGCTGACCATGGCGGCGCTCGAAGCGGTGTTGCCCGAGCGCTACCGCGTGGAGATCAACCGGCTGCTCGTCCCGTTCGGGAAGCACATCTGCACCGGGACGGCCCCCCGGTGCTCCACCTGCCCGCTGCTGGACATGTGCCGGCAGGTGGGCGTCACCGCGCACCGCTGAGTGCCGCCAAGTACTCCTCCCCCGAGGACCCCGCCTCCCGGCGGCGGCGTTCGGGTAGCGCTCAGCCTTCGGCGCGGCGCCCCCCGACCTGGGTCACCAGGTACGAGGTGACGAAGGTCTCCCCGTCGAGGGCGCTGCGCTCGCAGTCCCGCAGGGCGGCGTCCAGCTCGTCCCCGGTCATCAGGCCGCCGGCGACGATCTGCGGGCGCAGGGCCGTGGCGAGCACGATGGGCAGGCGCATCAGGGGGTGGGCGTCCTGCAGGGTGACCACGGCGGCGCGCACGCGCACGTCCTCCAGCCCGGCGCGGCGGAACAGCCGGTAGCTGCTGCGTCCGGCGGAGAGGTCGCCCCCGGAGCGCTCGACGGCGGTGGCGATCGCGGCGAGCAGGCGGTCCCAGGCGGTGCGCGACGGGTAGCAGCGCCAGGTGCCGATCACCGGCTCCTGGACGGCGACCACCCCGCCGGGGCGGGTGAGGGCGATCATGGCCCGCAGGCGCTCCCCCTGGCGCCCCTCGAACGCACTCCGGAAGCGGGCGTGCACGAGGTCGAAGCCGGCGGGCGGGGGGGCGTCTTGCGGGCCGGCGACCCGCCCCGCCGGGCCGAGCCGGGCGCTGAGCTGGTCGCGGATTCCGGCCGGCCCGCGGCTCAGGTCGAGGCAGGCGGTCGCCGCGCCGAGCTCCATCTGGTCGAGCATGGCGCCGGTGGCGGCGTCGAACGGCGCGGTCAGCTGCCCCAGGATGTCAGGGTCGAGCATCTTCACTCTGGCCCCGGGGAGCATCGCGCGCCGCCGCGGGCGCGAGGAGACGGCGGCGGGTGTGGCGGCATCGTGGCCCGACTGTACGCTCGTCCGCCGCCGGGGACAGCGGCAGACCTGCCCATCTGTCCCGCCCGCCCCCGGCGGGCGGGCGGATGCGCAAGACTGCTCAGGGCGCCGGGGGCGGGACCCCGTCTCGTCGATCTGGCCCGCCGGCGGCGAGTCGGTTATGCTCCACCCGGCCGCCATGGACGCCGCCCTGCGGTTCCCCGTCCACCTGCGCGCGGGTCCGGTCGACCTGCCGCTGCACCTGCTGCTGGAGAGCCTGGCTTACCTGATCGGCTTCCAGCTCTACCTGCGCCAGCGCCGGCGCCGGGGCGACCACCTGGGGGAGCGCACCCGGGGCTGGGTGGTGGTCGCCGCCGTGCTCGGGGCCGCCGCGGGGAGCAAGGTGGTGTACTGGCTCTCCGACCCCTGGCTGACCGCCCGGCAGGCGGCCGCCGGCGACGTGGCGTTCCTGATGGCGGGGAAGAGCATCGCCGGGGCGCTGGCCGGCGGGCTGATCGCCGTCGAGGCGGTCAAGCGGCGGCTCGGCGTGCGCCCGGCGACGGGCGACCTCTTCGCCGTCCCCCTCGCGGTCGGGATCGCCGTGGGGCGCCTCGGCTGCTTCCTGGCCGGTCTCGACGACCACACCTACGGGCTGCCCGCGACCCTGCCCTGGGCGGTGGACTTCGGCGACGGCACGCCCCGCCACCCGACGCAGCTCTACGAGGCGCTGTTCCTCATCCTGCTCGTGCCGCTGCTGCTGCGCCTGCAGCGCCCGCCCGCACCGGGCGAGCCGCCCCGCGAGGTGGGCGACGCGTTCAAGGCGTTCATGGTGGGCTACTTCGCGTTCCGGCTGCTGCTGGAGTTCCTCAAGCCGGGCGTCCCCCTGGGTGGCCTCTTCGCCATCCAGTGGGTCTGCCTCGGCGTGCTGCTCTACTACGCCCAGCTGCTCGTCCGCCGCCGGGCGCCCGGCGGGCGGCGACTGAGGGAGGTCATGGCCGGTGGCTGAGCGCGTGCGACCGTACCTGTTCTACGACCTGGCCGTGTCCATCTGCTCCACCTGCTTCCGCAAGATCGAGGCGAAGATCGTCTTCCAGCAGGACCGGGTCTACCTGCTCAAGCGCTGCCCCGAGCACGGCGGCGAGCGCGTGCTGATCGCGGACGACGTCGAGTACTACCGGCGCTGCCGGGAGGTGTTCATCAAGCCCCCCGAGCAGCCGGCGGTCTACAACACCCCGATCCGCTGGGGCTGCCCCTACGACTGCGGCCTCTGCCCGGACCACGAGCAGCACTCCTGCGTCGCCCTGGTGGAGATCGCCGACGCCTGCAACCTGCGCTGCCCGGTGTGCTACGCCGGCAGCGGGCCGGGGCGCGCCTTCCGGCCCCTCGACGAGATCGAGCGCATGCTCGACGCCGTGGTGCGCAACGAGCTCGAGCCGGACGTCGTCCAGATCTCGGGCGGCGAGCCCACCATCCATCCCCGGTTCTTCGAGGTGCTCGACCTGGCGCGGCGGCGCCCGATCAAGCACCTGATGGTCAACACCAACGGGGTGCGGATCGCCCGCGAGCCGGACTTCGCCCGGCGCCTGGCCGAGTACCGCCCCGGATTCGAGGTCTATCTGCAGTTCGACTCCTTCGAGCGGGAGGCGCTGCTCACCCTGCGCGGGGCCGATCTGCGGGACACCCGGCGGCGGGCGATCGACCGGCTGAACGAGCTGAACATCTCCACCACCCTGGTGGTGACCCTGAAGAAGGGGCTCAACGACGGCGAGATCGGCCGGATCGTGGACTTCGCGCTGCAACAGCCCTGCATCCGCGGCGTCACCTTCCAGCCCATCCAGGCGGCGGGCCGCCTGGAGGACTTCGACCCCGCCCGGGACCGCCTGACCCTGAGCGAGGTGCGGCGCAAGATCCTGGAGCAGACGGACGTCTTCCGCCCGGCGGACATCGTCCCCGTGCCCTGCCACCCGGACAGCCTGGCGATGGCCTACGCCGTCAAGCTGGGCGGCGCGGTCACCCCCCTCACCGGGATGATCGATCCGGAGGTGCTGATCCAGGGCGGGCGCAACACCATCCTCTACGAGCAGGAGGACGCGGTGCGCCAGGCGGTGTTCGGTCTCTTCTCCACCAACCACTCGCCGCAGTCGGGCGCCGCCTCGTTGCGCGAGCTGCTCTGCTGCCTGCCCCTGGTGGCCGTTCCCGATGGCCTGGGCTACGAGAACGTCTTCCGCATCCTGATCGTGCAGTTCATCGACGCCTACGCGTTCGACGTGCGCTCGGTGAAGAAGACCTGCATCCACATCGTGCACCCGGACGGCCGGCTGATCCCTTTCGACACGTACAACCTGTTCTACCGGGACGAGCTGGAGCGCACCCGGCTGGCGCCCCTGCGGCTGCGCGAGGGCGTGCGCGACGCCTGGGACGCGACGGGCGTGCCGGTCTGATGGACGCCCCAC